>NZ_JABXWS010000056.1:0-63723 GCF_015594425.1 Novosphingobium sp. HR1a | reverse complement strand
TGCGCGGCGCCTCGACCTCGGCGCCGGTCGGGGTTGGCGCGATCAGGCCGCCGGGCAGGGGGGTGCCGAGGACGGGAAGCAGGCGCAGGGTAGCGGCGTTGTCGGGAGCCATAGGCTCGGTCTTCGGCGCCGGAGCTGGAATCGTTGCCCGTGCTGCTACAGGAGCAGCAACCTCAGGCGCGCCGCCGCTCAGTTCGTCCTTCAGCGCTGCGATGCGCGTGCGCGACTTGGTGAGGCGGATCTCGGGGTTGGCGACCATCGGCAGCACCGCGTCGAGGTCCCCGGCGGCGTGGAGCGCCTCGACCTCGGCCATCAGCGCCTTGTCGTCGGGCGCGCCGAACAGGCGGCGCAGGGCGGCCCGCACGTCCTCGTTCCAGCGTTCCAGCGGCTTGAGCGCATTCTCGATCCGCGACAGTACCACCGGGGCAATGCCGTATTCGCTTTCGAGCACCGCGATCGTCAGCGCCGGATCGCCGCCGCGCCGCGCGCGCAGGGCGGCGGCGAGCAGCACCGCGCGCAGTTCGCCCTCAGGGTCGGCAGGGGCGGGGCCGTGGAGAGGTTCCGCCCATGCGGCGATGTCGAAACCTGGGGCATCGACGTCGATCAGCAGTTCCACGGGGTCCACGCCGAGCGCGCGGCCGAGATCACGCAGTTCGTCGGGCCGGGCGAAAATCTCTCCCCGCTCGATCTTGGAGAGGCGGATATAGGTTATTCCCGAAAGCCGCTCCGACAATTCTAGCAGGCTGCCGATATTGAGTTGCTTGCGGAACTTACGAATGCGGTTCGGGAATACGAGCATGCGATGGTAATCGATTGTCGTCATCGCCGCCTCCATTACTTGCCGGGGACCGGCCCGACCGCTTAATCCGGGCGACTTGTCGTTCATCGCAGATCTTGTTCCATTCTGGGGATGGCCGGGACTTTTCATGTCCGACCTTCCCGGTCAATGCGCCCATTCGGAGTGTTCTGCCGAATCGGGTCTTTTTCGCGACCGCCGCTTGATTGGCGGAACTTGGGAATTGGCGCTTACTGCCTTGCGATATCCTTAAAATTTCGCATTTCTTACGCAATCCGGCCAGTTGCCCTCCGCAAAACCGGAGTGTGGATGCGCGAAACGGCGGAATCTGTGGGTTTGCAGGATAACGCTGCAAGGTCCGAAATGGATGCGAAATTGGGGATGAAGGGGCGAATTTTCTGCTCGCCAAGGCTCATCCTTTAAGTGTCGGCTCAATCCGCCCTGTCGCGTAGCGATGGGGAGGTGGCAGTCGCGCAGCGACTGACGGAGGGGGCTTTGAGCGCGCTATCCCTCCACCACCGACTGCGTCGGCGGTCCCCCTCCCCATTGCTGCGCAACGGGGAGGATGCCGGTCACCCCTTGCCCACCGCCGTCTTCATCAGCGCCATCTGCTTGCGATAGAGGTTGGTCATCGCTGCATAGTCCTGCTGCACCTGGCCCAGCGACAGGAGCTGCTCTTCCAGCGTCACGTTGTTGCCGTCGGGCTTGGTCTCGCTGGTATTGCCGTCGAGGACGATGCGCCCGCCTGCCTGCGGGGCCCTGGCGCCCAGCGCGGTCATGCTGCTCGAGAGTTCGACGTGCGGGCGAGCCACGTGCGGCGTGCCGCTCGAGCCCAGCTGGCCGTCCACCAGTGCGGAGAAGTCCGGAGCCTCGACCGTCCGGGCCTTGTAACCCGGTGTCTCGGAGTTGGCGACGTTCTCGGCGATGACGCGCTGGCGCTCGGCCATGGACTTCATGGCGCGGCCCATGCCGTCGAACAGGGGGGGGAGGGTGGACATCGGGTGCTTCCTTAGGAACCGGTGAGGCGCGAAAGCGCGGCCTGATAGCTGGCGAGCTTGGCCTGCTGGTAGGCGCTGCCGCCGCCGCCGGAAATGGTGCCGTCGACGATCGCCGCCTTGCCCGAATCCCAGTAGAGCGAGCGATAGGCTGACTGGATCATCGACAGCGCGCTCTTGACCCGGGAAAGCGCAGTGCCTGCCGTGGTGGCGTCGGTCAGCGTCAGCGCGCTGGACAAGTTCAGGTTGAAGCGCCCTCCCGGCGTCACCTTGGCGGCTTTCGGATCGAGCACCTTGGAGGGCACGAGGCGGATAGGATCGAGGCCCAGCTTGCCCAGGGCGTCCTTGCCGTCCGCGCCCGCGATCAGTTCCAGCGTGTGCCCGGACTTGACGTCGATCTTGAGGCTGGAGGCGCCGTCGGTGAAGGGCGTGGTGATGGTCGCGTCGGTGCCGGCGATCTTGCGGATCTTGGCGGCGAGGCTGGTCATCGTCTCGCCCTTCTCGATGGTGACGGTGCGCGCGGTCTCGCCGTCGACGCTGATCTTGAAGCTGTCGCCCAACCGCAGCGAGGTCTCGGCCACGAGGTCGCCGGTGCTCTGCTGGTTGAGCACGCCGCGGTGCAGGCCAAGCGCGCCGAGGCCGCTGGTCGCCCCGCCCGCGACGGCGGTAATGCGCACCGGCTCCACGGCGCTGCTGCGCTGGCCCCATTGCGAGACCGTCTGCACCGAGCCATCGGCGGGATCGATCCGCGCGACGAAGCCGTCCACGCTGCCCTTTTTCGCATCGCCCAGCGTCCCCGCCGTGCGACCGCCGACGTAGAGTGCGCCGTTCAGATAGGCGCCGCTGTCCGCCTGATCGGCGCTGTCGGTGCCGATGTAGCTGTTGAGGGTGGCGGAGAAATCCGGCTCGATCAGGGTGACGAAAGCGTCGGTCCCGCCGGAGAGACCATTGACCTGCGCGCCGTTCAGCGCCGTGCTGGTGGCGCCGACGACGGCGATCTGGCCGCTGTCCGACACCGCGATCGCCTTGGCTGAGGCATTGCCCAGCGCCACCGAGCCGAGGTCCGTGCTCAGCGATCCGGCGGCGATCTTGCGCAAGGTGGCGACGCCCTTCTCGTTGGTCAGCGCCAGCAGGTTGCCGTCCCCATCGATGGCGAGGGCCGAGATCGAGTCCGACCCGCCGCTGTCGATGGTGCGCCGCTCCTGCATTTTGCCCGACACGTCGAGCCGGACGATCACGGCGTCCCCGCCCCCGGTAGCGGCGCGCCCGGCGACGTAGATCGAACCATCGTTGCCGACTGTAACCGCGCTTGCGGTCTCGTTGCCGACCTGGCGGATCGCGGTGCTCGAAAGCTCCTCGCCCTTGGCGTTGAAGCGGCTGACGAGGAGGTCGGTCTGGGTATCGTCGCTGCCGTTGAACGCGCCCGAGACGGTGCTCGCGACGACGATCTCTCCGTTGGGCGCGATCGTCACCGCCGCGCCCGAGGCGGTGCCTGCCGCGCCGAGATTGCGCTGCCAGACCACCGTGCCCTCGCTGTCGACTTTGGTGAGGAACAAGTCGTCGGTGCCGTCGCCGGTCTGCGTGCCCATGTCGCCTGCGGTGGTGCCGACGATGTAACTATAGCCGTCCGCGTCGGTGGCGATGGCATTGGCGGCGGTCGCCGAAACGACGGTGTAGTCGGCGTTCTCGGCCAGTTCGGTCTTGGTGGATTTGGCGGTGGCGGCCGCGCTTGCGGCGGCGCGGGCGGTGGCGTCGGTATCCACGGCGTTGATCTTGCTCAGCCGCTCCCAGGTCAGCGATCCGGCAAGGTCCTCGATGCGGTAGACATTGGCCGAAGTGGGCGATTTGGTGCCGGAGATCGTCGCCGTCTCGCCGCTCGCCACCATCAGCGCATCGCCCGCCGCGACTTGATCGATCGAGACTTTCTCGATGCCCGAGGGGTTGAAGGTGAGGCCCCACTTGCCGTCGGTCTTCTCGACGGTGAAGTACGACTTCCACTGCGAGGTCGTATTGCCCTCGGCATCGAGGATCGGAGTGCCGCTGGCGTTCGTGGCGATCTTCGCGCCGATCGCGGCATTGAGCGCGGCGGCGACCGAATCAAGCGTCGGGGGCTGGGTGCTCGTCTGCGAAAGATCGACGCTGACGACCTCGCTGGTGGTGCCGCGGGTCAGGGTCACCTGAAAAATTTCACTGCCCGTCAGACCCTCGACCGGGGCCGCGCGGGTGGTCGAAACGCCGGTGCCGGCAACCGCGCCGGTGGCGTAGCGAGCCTCGACGCCCAGGGTACGGGTGCTGCTCGTCACCGATCCGAAACCAAGTTCGAGAAGGTCGGTATCGGCGCTCGAAAGGTAGCCCTGAAGGTCCGCCAGACCTTGCGCGAAACTCTTCTGCAAGGCCGCCCGCTCGGTCGCGGAAATCGTCTTGGAGGTGCCTGCCTGCGCCAGAATACGCAGGTTTTCCAGCGCCTTGTAAGTGGTAAAGGCGGTCTGGACGTCGGGCAGGTCCTCCAGCGAACTGTCGCCATTGGCATCGATGATCGAGGCGAGCCGCTTGACCGCCGCGACTTGCGCGCTGGTCGCGGTATCGGTGCCCAGAGCATCGAGCCACGGCGCCGTCGTGGTGGGCGTCGTGAACGCCTTCTTGGCCGCCGTTACCGCCACGCTGTCGGACGAGGCGAGGCTGCTTTGATAGGATGAATAGGCCGAGGTTCCTCCCAGAACCGACAGGCCGATCAACCCATTATTCAGACTTATCGTCAATTGTGCCTCGTGAGCCGGTTGCGTGGGTGTCCCTCCTATAAATAGAAGGAAGACCTTGCGATCGGATGAAATTGCGCATTTTTCAAGGAATCTCGCAGTGAACATGATGACCGCGGTGGGCGAGCCGCCGGAGCTCAAGAAATATTCGGGCACCCAGCGGGCGGCTGCGCTGCTGCTGGCGCTCGGTCAGGAGCACGGAATCCCCATCTGGCAGCAGCTGAACGACGACGAGATCAAGGAGCTGTCTTCCTCGATCGCGTCGCTCGGCCGCGTGCCTGCCGTCGTCGTCGAATACCTGCTCGGCCAGTTTTCGGGCGAGGTGTCCTCGATTACGACGCTGCACGGCTCCTACGAGACGACCGAACGGCTGCTCGAAGGCGTGCTCGCGCCCGAGCGCGTCAAAGACATTATGGAGGACATTCGTGGTCCCTCCGGCCGGACGATGTGGGACAAGCTTTCGAACGTCAGCGAAGGCGTGCTGGCGGGCTACCTCAAGAGCGAGCACCCGCAGACCGTCGCGGTGATCCTCCAGAAGCTCAAGCCCGACCACGCGGCGCGCGTGCTGGCGGCGCTGCCGCGCGATTTCGGCACCGAGGTCGTCATGCGCATGCTCAAGACCGAGACCGTCCAAAAGGACGTGATCGTGCAGGTCGAGCAGACGCTCAAGACGGAGTTCATGACCAACCTCTCGCGCGCGCAGCGCCGCGATCCGCACGAGACGATGGCCGAACTGTTCAACGCGCTCGACCGCTCGACCGAGGAGGCGATGCTCGGCGCGCTCGACGAGAAGGCGCCGGAGGAAGCCGAGCGCATCCGTGCGCTCATGTTCACCTTCGAGGATCTGTCGAACCTGCTGCCGAGCGCGATCCAGGTCATAGTGCGCAACTGCAACAAGCGCGAACTGGCGCTGGCGCTCAAGGGCGCGCCGGAAGAGATGCGCCGCCTGTTCTTCGGCGCCATGACTGAGCGCGCCGCCAAGCTGCTGCGCGACGACATGGCCGCGATGGGGCCGGTGCGCGCCCGCGAATGCGAGGCCGCGCAGGGCAACCTCGTCACGCTTGCCAAGGATCTGGGCGAGCGCGGCGAAATCGTCCTCGCCGACCCCAAGAGCGACGATGCGATGATCTATTGATGACGACTGATGGCAACTAACCCGAAGGCACCCGCCGACGGCGCGGGAACGATACAACCTTTCGGCTTCGACCGGGTGTTCTTCCACCCCGTTGATACGCCGTTTGTCCCCGTGCCCGGCGAGCCCGAGCCTGCGTCCGCCGCGGAAACCCTGCCCGAATCCTTGCGTGACCGGATCGAGGACCTTGAATCCCGCATCGAGCGCATGCAGGCCGAGCACCGCGCCGAACTCGCCCGCGCCCGCGCCGACGGCTTCGAGGCGGGCGCCGCGCAGGCCCGTTCGGAACGCGGCGAGGCGCTGCTGGCGGCGACGGACGCGCTTCACGCCGCGCTCGACGGGATCGAGGGGCAAGTCGAAGCCGTCGCCCGCCGCATGATCGGCGAGGCGGGCGCGGTCGCCCTCCACGCGGCAGAAATGCTGGCCGGCCACGCCATCGAAACCTCTCCCGCGCGCGCCGTGGACGAGGCACTGGCCCGCGCGCTGGAGCAAGTGGCGCAAGGCACCGCGCTGGTGGTCCGCGTGAACCCGGAAATGCGCGACGAAGTGGACGTCCTCGTCGAGGCGCGCGAGGCGAAATGCGGCCGCCCGCTGGCGATCACCGTGATCGACGACGAGGCCGTGCCGCAGGGCGACGCGCGCATCGAATGGACTTCGGGCGGCCTCAACGTCGATGCCGAGGCGCGCCGCGCCGCGGTGATGGCGGAACTCGCGGGGGTTTTGCTCTGACGCCAAATCCTCCCCGACGCGTAGCGATGGGGAGGGGGACCGCCGACACAACAGGTGGTGCAGGGGGAGAAACCCCGCCGTCAGCCCTGCGGGCTGCCACCTCCCCATTCCTGCGGAACAGGGATGATAAAGAGACCACACATTTTTGCGCATCCCGGCAAGTCTTGCCTAGTCTCATCCTATAATGCCCTCTGGGCGCGCGACAGGGGCGGCGCCGGGATCTCGGAAGGCCGGACTTGGAAGCGTTGCGCAATTTCATCGGGCAGATTGGAGTGCGCCGCGCCGCGATGATGGGCGGCGTCGCGCTGGCGCTGCTGCTCGGCCTCGGCTGGATGGCCACGCGTACGCCTGACAGCGCGATGGGCTATCTCTATACCGACCTCGATCCCTCGGCCGCATCGACCATCACCGAGAAGCTCAAGGGGCAGGGCGTGCCCTTCCAGCTGTCGGCCGACGGAACCGCTATCCTCGCGCCTGCCGACAAGCTGCCCGAACTGCGCATGGCGATGGCCTCCGAGCAGCTGGGCGGCAAGATCGGCTACGAAGTGCTCGACCAGGAGGAGCCCTTCGGCATCTCCTCCTCGCGCGCGAAGCTGAACGAGACGCGCGCGATCGAGGGTGAACTGACCCGTTCGATCGAAAGCCTGGACCGTGTCAGCCGCGCCCGCGTCCACGTCGTCATGCCCGAGCGCGCCATGTTCGAAACCGAGCCGCGCAAGGCCAGCGCCTCGGTCACGGTCAAGACCACCGGGCGGCTTCCGGCCGAGGCGGTTCAGGCGATCCGCTACCTGGTGTCCTCGGCGGTGCCCGACCTCTCGCCCGAGGCGGTGTCGGTGGTGGACCAGACCGGTGCGCTGCTGGCGCGGGCGGGCGAAGGGCAAGGCAGTTCCGGCGACATCGAGGAACGCCAGGCCGCCGTCGAAGCCCGCCTGCGCGACCAGATCGAGACCATGGTGGAGCCGATCGTCGGCCACGGCAAAGTCCGCGCCGAAGTGTCTGCCGTGCTCGAACGCGATCAGGTGCGTGAGGAATCCGAGACCTTCGACCCCGACAAGCAGGTTATCCAGCATCAGGTCAGCGTCGAATCCAGCAACCAGAGCACCGAGAAGACCCCCGGCGCGCAAGGCGCGACCGTCGCCACCCAGTTGCCCGAGAACGCGGCCGCCGCGCAGAACGGCGCGAACGGCGACAGCCGCAACGCAGCGCAGAACGAGACGTCCGAGGACACCACGTACCAGAACAGCCGCGTCCAGAAGGTCGCCGTGCGCACGCCGGGGCAGGTCAAGCGCCTGACCGTGGCGGTCATGGTGGACGGCGGCGAGAAGGGCCTGCCGCAGCCGCAGCTCGATCGCCTGCAGCGCCTCGTGGAGAACGCCGTCGGCTTCGACAGCGATCGCGGCGACAGCGTGGTGGTGGAGAACATGCCCTTCGCCGCGCAAGACGTGGACGGCATCGATGGCGGCCTGCCGTTCGGCCTGACCGTCGATCGCATCCTCGACGTGCTGAAGATCGTGCTGGTGGGCGGTATCGTCCTCTTCGCCATCCGCATGCTGCGCCGCCAGAACGCGCCCGCGCTGCTGCCGCCGCCCTCCGGTGATCTTCCCGAGGGCGAGGACCGCCGCCAGCCTGCGGGCAGCCTCTCAATGGCGCAGCTTGAACCGATGGGCGGGGCTGCGGACGATACCCCGCTGCTCGATCAGGAAGTGGCGCTTGCCCATGTCGATGGGCGGGTGAAGCTCTCCGCGATCAAGCGTATAGGCGACACCATCGCTTCCAACCCGGCGGAATCCGCCTCCGTCATCCGCCAGTGGATGAACACGTGAAAGGTATCCGATGAGCGACGAGCTCGACACCCGGCACCAGCTGACCCCGGCGCATCTGCCTGAGGAACCGGCCCCGGTCCTGAGCGGCGAAACCGCGCTGCCGCCGCGTCCCTCCACGCCGCCGACGCCCGACGACCTGCACGCCGTGTTCGACGTGCCGGTGAAAGTGCAGGCAGTGCTCGGCCGATCGAAGATGGACATCGGCGACCTGCTGCGGCTCAAGCCCGGCATGGTCGTGGAGCTGGACCGCCGCGTCGGCGAGCCGGTCGACATCTTCGTCAACAACCGCATCATCGCGCGCGGCGAAGTCGTGCTGATCGACGCCACGCTGGGCGTCACGCTGACCGAAATCGTCCGCAAGGAAGCATGATGGGTTCGCGTGATCATGATGCCACCCGGCTGATGCTGGTCGGCGAACTGGGCGACGCGGTGGGCCTTGCCAACGAGATGGTGCGCGGCTCGGCCACCCGTATCGGCGTGGAATCCGCACCTGCGGCCTTTGAAGGCTGGACCGGATCCGAAGCCGACATGGTGGTGGTGGACCTTGCGGTGAACCTCAAGGACGTGCTCGCGCGGCTGCGCGGCGGGCGTTCGGAGGGGTCCGTCACGGCATCGGTCTCCGGCCTCGTCGGACAGAACATCGCCGATGTCGAGCGCGAACTGATTCTCCAGACCCTGCGCCACTGCGGCGGCAACCGCAGCGCGGCGGCAGCAATGCTGGGCATTTCGGTGCGGACCATGCGCAACAAGTTGCGCTCGTTCCAGGCGGACGGGATGGCGGTGCCCCCGGCTCTTGCGGGCGTGGTGCGGGCCGAGATGGCAGCCGGGGTGTGATGAACGGTGCGCCCAGCCTCGGGGGCTTCGACACGCTCAGCCTGAGCGGGATTGGAAAGTCTACTTTTCCCCCGCTCACGCTGAGCGTGTCGAAGGGTCAGGCGCAGCCTTTCGCAACCCTGCCGCAAACGGCAGCCTGACCCGATGGCCACCGCGCCCACCAAGTCCGCGCTCCCGCCGCAGGTCACGCAGTTCCTCGTCCGCCTCGGACCGGGGCGTGACCTGGCGTTGGCGCTGGGTGTGGGCGCGATCATCGCGATGCTCATCCTGCCGATGCCGGCGTGGATGCTCGACATGGGCCTCGCGCTCTCGATCACTGCTTCCGTCCTCATCCTGATGACGGCGCTGTTCATCGAGAAGCCGCTGCAGCTTTCCAGCTTTCCGACGATCCTGCTCATCACCACGATGCTGCGCCTTGGCCTGAACCTTGCCTCCACCCGCCTGATCCTCGGCCACGGGCATGAGGGGCATCAGGCGGCGGGCGGCGTGATCGCCGCCTTCGGCGAGTTCCTGATGGGCGGCGAGACCGTCATCGGCCTCACCATTTTCGCGATCCTGATCGTCATCAACTTCGTGGTAATCACCAAGGGCGCGGGCCGCATCGCCGAAGTGGCGGCGCGCTTCAGCCTCGACGCGATGCCGGGCAAGCAGATGGCGATCGACGCCGACCTCAACGCCGGGACCATCACCGAGGACGTCGCCCGCGAACGCCGTTCCGAGATCGAGCAGGAGAGCGGCTTCTACGGCGCCATGGACGGCGCCTCGAAGTTCGTGAAGGGCGATGCCGTCGCCGCGCTGCTGATCACCGCGATCAACATCATCGTCGGGCTGATCGTCGGCGTCGCGATCCACGGCGTGCCGTTCGGACAGGCGTTCACGACTTATACCATCCTCACCGTGGGCGACGGCCTCGTCAGCCAGATCCCGGCGCTGATCGTCTCGACGGCGGCGGGCCTGCTGGTGTCCAAGGGCGGCGTCGTCGGCAAGACCGGCGCGGCGCTGGGCGATCAGCTGGGCCGTTATCCCAAGGCGTTCGGCATCGCGGGCGCGCTGATGGGCATGCTGGCGCTGATGCCGGGCCTGCCGTTCTTGCCCTTCGCGATCCTCGGCGGGCTCTGCGGATGGCTCGCGTGGACGATGACGAAGAAGGCGGAAGGGGCGGTGGCCGCCGCCCGCGTCGAGGAGGCCGCCGCTCAGGCCCGCCAGAAGGCAGCGCAGGCCGAGGAGCCGATCGCCCGCACCCTTGCGATCGACGCGCTGCGCATCGAGTTGGGCTATGGCCTGCTCCCGCTGATCAACGACGCTAGCGCGGAGCCGCGCCTCGACGATCAGGTCCGCGCGCTGCGCCGCCAGATGGCGACCGACTACGGCTTCGTCCTGCCTTCGGTGCGCATCATCGACAACATGGCGCTGCAAGCGAACGAGTACGTCGTCTACGTCAAGGAAACCGAGACCGCGCGGGGTGAACTGCGCATCGGCAAGCTGCTGGTGATCAACGCCGGCGGGGGCGAGACCGGCCTCTCGGGCGAGGCCACGCAGGAGCCCGTGTTCAAGCTTCCGGCCCAGTGGATCGACCGCGAACTGCGCCAGGAAGCGGGCTTCCGCGGCCTGACAGTAGTGGACTGCGGCACTGTCGTTACCACCCACCTGACAGAGATCGTCAAGGACAACATCGCCGATCTTCTTTCCTATGCCGAGACGCAGAAGCTGCTTGACGAGGTCCACAAGGATTCGGCCAAGCTGATCGCCGACATCGTGCCCTCGCGCATCTCCGTCTCGGGCGTGCAACGGGTGCTGCAGAACCTGCTGGCCGAGGGCGTCTCGATCCGCGACCTACCGACGATCATGGAAGGCGTAGCCGAGGCGAGCCCGCTGACCTCCAACCTCACGCAAGTCACCGAGCACGTTCGTGCGCGGCTTGCGCGGCAGATCTCGGCGCAGCACACGCTGGACGGGACCATCCCCATCGTCGCGCTCGGTGCGGTGTGGGACGAGGCGTTCTCCGAGGCGATCATCGGGCAGGGCGACGACCGCCACCTCGCCATGGCGCCCTCGCAGTTGCAGGCTTTCATCGCCTCGGTGCGCGAGACGTACGACCGCCTCGCCGGGCAGGGAGAAATCCCGTGCCTGCTGACGAGCCCGAGCCTGCGGCCTTTCGTGCGCTCGATCATCGAGCGGGTGAGGCCCGCGACGGTGGTGCTCTCGCAGAACGAGATCCATCCGAGGGCGCGCCTGCGCAGTCTGGGCGCGATCGGGTAGGGGCTGACACGGATGGGGCAAATAAACCCCGTCATCCCAGCGAAGGCTGGGACCCTTCGACAAGCTCAGGGTGAGCGGGAGTGGCGTAAACCTCACAATTCCGCTCAGGCTGAGCTTGTCCAAGCCCTTGCGCCGCGCGCCGCGAGGTGGGCTGTTCACGGCCAGCTGTCCCAGCTATCGCTGGGATGACGGGGCCATCTGCTATCACACCCCGCCGTCGCTGCTCGCAATCCGCGGATGATAGCGCGCATAGCGCCGCTCCCCCACCCGCTCCAGCGCGCCCAGTTCGACAAGCTCGGCCAGATCGCGCGTCGCGGTGGCGGCGTCGGTGATCGTGCGATAGTTGTGCGCGCTCAAGCCCCCCGCGAAGCCGTCCGACCCTTCGGCCATCATGCGGATCAGCGATAAGATACCTTTCTATCGATCACCATAGGGCGCGATCGTGATTTAGGGAAGGCAAGCCCATCGATCAGCCCTGCGCATAAGATCGCAGCCGCGACCGCCCGGTGCACGAGCATCCTATGATGAACCGATGCCCGTTCCCGTGACGACCCTCTTCCCGACCGTTACTGGCTCGGGCACTCCCACGCCGAGCGTCGGGGATGCGGAACCCGGCGCTTTCCTTGCCGCGCTGGCGAGCGTCGGCGCCAAAGTCGATGAGGCCGCGCAGGCGGGCGAAGCGCCGCCTGTCGCAGCTCAGGCTCTTCCGCTCTCCAGCCGGATCGCGCCGCAAGTGGCGGCGGCGAGCGTCACGGCGCCGCAGGCCCCGGCCGAGCCGGTCGGGGCGACTGCAGCTTTGTCTCTGACGTTGACGGATGCGACCGCTGTGTCGGTTCCGTCTCTCCCCGAACCCAAGGTGCCGGAAATCCCCGCAGCCGCGTCTGCTCCGACCCTTGCGGCTGCATCGCCAGCGGCAAACCCGACCGCCGGGGCAACCGTGGATGTCCCCGAGGTTCCGGCACTCGCGGCCACGTCCGCAGAGGTTATGGCTCCACCTGTCGAACCGGTCCGGGCACGCCCGGAAGCCCTCGAGACTGTGGTGCCCGGGGAAGACACGCCGCCACTCCCGAGGAAGGGGGAGGAGGTCGGGAACCTGCCGACCGCCGCGCCGGCGCAGCAGGAGCGACTCGTCGGAGCGGAGGTATCCATCGACGTTCCGCCGGTTACGCTCGCAGCGGCCGGGCTGGTCGAAGACGCGCTGCCATCCGAGACCCCCGCCGTCGAACCGAAGGCAGAAACGTCCGAGGCCGCCCGTCCGGTAAAGCGCAAGGCCGCGAAAACCCCCGCTCCTTCAGAGCCCGCCGCCGCCGCTCTGGCCACCTCCGAGGCCACTGGCGTGCCGATTGTGGCGGCCGCTCCTTCCGCTTCCCCGCCATCCGCCGCAGCCGAGACGCCTGAACCTGCGGCCGCCCGCACCGCCGCGCCCGTCGCCCACGCCGCGCCGCAGGCCGCCGAGGACACCGCCACCCCGGAGCCCGAGGCTCGCGTGTCCGCCCCGCTGTTCACCCAGACGCTGGAAGCGGCGACCACGCGACCCCCAGCACTTCCCTATGAAATCGCGCGCAATGCTCCCGCCCTCGCCCCCGCCGAGGCGAGCGTATCCATGCGCGAGGGGCACTTCGGCGCGGACGTCGGCATCGCCATCGCGCGGGCGTTGGACGGCGGGCCGGAGGGTCTGCGCGATGCCTTGCTGATCCGCCTCGACCCGCGCCACATGGGCCGGATCGACGTGCGCATGGGCTTCGACGACGACGGCACCCTGCGCGCCGTGGTCTCGGCCGACCAGCCCGCCGCGCTCGACCTGCTGCGGCGCGAAAGCATGCATCTCGACCGCGCGCTCAGCGATGCGGGCGTGCGCGCCGATGCCCAGTCGCTGCGGTTCGACAGTTCCGGCGGCAGCTTTGGCAGCGGCAACGGCAGCGCGGGTCAGCACCGTCCGTCCGCGCGGTCGCAGGGCGCAAGCAGCGAATTCACCGGCGCCCCGGAAGAGGCCGCCCCCCTTCTCCGCTCGCTGCGCGGCAGCGGCAATCTCGACCTCATGGCATAAGGCAGCACCAGCATGGCAACCGTTACCGACACTGCCTCGACGTCCAGAACCTCCAGCACCACGGCGGCATCCACGACCAGCCTGCTGGCCGATTACAACCTGTTTCTCAAGCTGCTGACCACGCAGATGACCAACCAGGACCCGCTCGACCCGATGGACACCTCGGAATACACCCAGCAGCTGGTGCAGTATTCGCAGGTGGAGCAGTCGATCCAGCAGACCGGCAAGCTCGACGACATCCTCGGCCAGCTCCTGTCGCAGCAGATGGCGCAGGCATCGAGCTACATCGGCCGTGAAGCGCGCTTCGACAGTGCCGTGGCGGGGCTGAGTGACAATCCGGCCAAGTGGACTTACTATGTCGATGGCACCCCCTCCACCGTCACCGCGACGATCAAGGACGCGCTGGGCGGCACCGTGGCGACCGTCAGCCTCGACCCCAGCGAGACCCAAGGCACCTATAAATGGGACGGCCTCCAGACCGACGGTACCAAAGCCGCCGCAGGCGCCTATACCCTCTCGATCAAGGCGCAGGCGTCGGACGGATCGAACCTCAACACGACGATCAACTCGGTAGGCGTGGTGGACGACGTGGTCACCGACGGGACCAGCATCATGCTTGGCGTCAACGGCATCCGCCTGTCCGCGACCGGGCTGGTGGCGCTGACTACACCGACGACCTCGACGAAGGAGTGAGCGCATCCTCGCTGTTCCGCAGGGAGGGGGAGGTCGCAGTCGGCAGGGCAGACGGAGGGGTTATCCCCCTCTTCACCACCGACTGTCTCGGCGGCCCCCTCCCAATCGCTGCGCGACAGGGAGGACTATCTCATTCCATCGCGTCGCTGCGTTCGCGTGCGGCTGCAGGCGCTCCCGCCGCGCTTTGCTGCAGGGTCGTATCGAGCCGGGTGCAGCCGGGAATCCGCTCGGGCAGGGCGAGCATCATCAGGCAGTCAGTGATCGAGGGATCCTCGATCGGGCCGATTAGGTCCTCGACTTCGTCTTGCGTCAGGTCGGACTGGCTGAGGCAGCGCAAGGCAGCCGCCTGCCATAGCTGCGCGGGTGCATCGACCCGGAGCCTGAGCGAAAACCAGTATTCCTGCTGCGCCCCTGAAGTCCGGGTGCTGCCGTCACCCAGGCCCCAACTTGAATTATCCGCCATCCGCGCTCTCAAAGTACCGCACCGAATTGCTTCGGCCCGCTGCCCCTGACCCGAGAAATAAGGTCGACCCCCGCTTGCCGATGGTAAACGCAATATTCACCAGTGACCCGCAATTTCCGACACTATACTATGCAATCGATCTTAAAAGCCGCGCCCCGGCAATAAGGCGTTGATAAATCCTCCGTCCGGCTTGCTCCGCATGGCGGAGATTCACGCTCCCCGCTGCGGCGCGGGATCGATGTCGAGCGAGGCGGGCCGCGTCGTTGGCGCCTTGTGCGGCGTGAGGTGGACGGTGCTGGTCGGGAAGGCGATGCCGACTTCAGCCTGCTCCAGCGCAGCGAAGATTAGCAGCAGCAGGTCCTGCCGGATCACCAGGCTCTGGTCGAGATCCGCCGCCTCGATGTATGAGAACACCTCGATGTCGAGCGAACTGGCGCCGAAGTTCTTGAACCGCGCCCGGGCGCCTGGCTTGATGATCCGGTCGTGCGCGTCCAGCACGCTCTCGATCAGCTCCACTGCCTCCAGCAGCTTGGCCGAGCCGATGCCGTATTCCACCCCGATTGTGGGATTGAACAAGAAGCGGTCACGCTGCGCGTAATTCTCGATCTGGCGCGACGAGAAATCGCCGTTGGGGATGGTGACGACGGTGCGTTCAAGTGTGCGGATGCGGGTGGAGCGGATGCCGATGTCTTCCACCGTCCCGGTCACCTCCCCGACCTTGCAGAAATCGCCCACCTGTACCGGCTTGTCGGCGATCAGGGTGACGGAGCCGACAAGGTTCTCGACCGTCTTCTGCGCGCCCAGCGCCAGGGCGATACCGCCGATGCCGAGCGCTGCCACGCCCGTTGTCACGTCGATGCCGAAGGTATCGAGGACCGCGACCATGGCGATGAACAGCAGCAGGATCTTGGCCGCGCGTCTGATCAGCGTGACGACCGAGACCGCCTGCCGCCGCTCTTGCCCGGCCATGCGGCTGATCAGCAGGGCCGAAACGGAATCGACCATGCGGAACAGGAACCAGGCCAGCGCCACCCACGCGAATATCCCGATGTAGCGCAGCAACAGCTGCCGCGCGACGATCGAGACCGGCATCGATCCCGCCCAGAACATGAAAACTACGGTAGCGAAGAACAGGCTGAGCGGCGGCATCGCCGCCTGGGTCAGCCGGTAGACGCGGCTATTCTCCTTGTCGGCGATGATCCGCCCCATCGTGAAGAGCAACCCGGCGTTGATCAGCTGGAAGCCCAAGAACACCAGTGCGGCTATGCCCAGCAGGCGCACCCAGTCCTCCAGCGACGCGCCGGCGATCTCTGGGCCTTCGTCCTCGGCCTGCTTCGTCCTAGGCTGCAGGGTATGCGCGGCGGCACTCGTTTGGCGGGCGATGCGCCAAATCCGGGTGCCCGCGCGGTTGGTGCCGTGCGTCAGCAGGATCGGGGTCTTGCCGGCGTCGCCGAGGTCGCCCACGCGCTCCTGCGCGGGCTTGAGCCCGTCGTCGAGCACGCCCGCCGGATCGTTCGACAGCGCCCCGAACGGCAACAGCGATCCGCCCGCGTCGAGTACCGCCTGCATCTCCTTCGCGAGTTGCTCCCCGTTGGAGCGGGCCTCGAAATAGTTGGCGGCCAAAGGATAGTCCCGCTCTGCCAACGCCGCGAGCAGCCCTGACACGGCATCGCGCGGCGTCTCGCGCCCTAACGGATCGGTCGGGGGCGCGGCGGCGGGTGCCGGAGTGGCTGTGGCCGCGTCCGTCTCGGTCGTCTTGGATTCCTCGGCCTTGGGCGTCGGCAGCAGCTGCGCCTGGGCCTGCGAGGCGATCAGGACGAGAAGGAATAACGCCCAAAGCCGGGCCAGTTTGCGCAACATTGGGAAACGGTCTCCTGAAGCTCGGTGTGAGCGGGCGCTCCAGACGCGAAAGCGCCGCGCATTTCCAGCGAATATGCGCAGACGAGAGCCTCACGCGCGGCAACCCGTGCTTGTGTCCTCGCAATGCCGGTGGAATGCGACAGTCGCAAGACGGGAGGATTGGACTGCCAACGCGCGATGATTGGCAGCCTCATTACGCGAGCCGTCAGGCATGCATCAGAAACGGATATAGCGCCGCAGCGCAGCGCCGCAGGCACCTCCTGCGCTGGCAACGAGTGCAAGATCGGAAAAAATCCCTGTGTTTCAAGTTCCTGCTTGTGCCAAGACCGCTTTCCAGCGTGCATCGAGCAGGCTCTTTCCTGCAGACTTGCGGGTGCGGGCCACCAGTGAGACGCCGCGCAGCGTGATGCTGTGGCCGCCCAGCCAGCGACCCGCGATGCTGTAACCGATGTCGTAGATCGCCAACTCCTCGTGGAGTTTGCCGTCAGCCAGGAAACGGGTAGTGACGAGGATTGGCAGCTTCTCGTCACCGCGGCTGCTGTCAGGCAGTCTGGCTCGGCTGCGGGCCTTCTTGAGCGCGTTCTCAAACCATCGCGCCTCAATCCTAGGTTCTCCCGTGGTTTCCGCGGCAGCAAGAGCGAGTGCGCTGGGAAAGGCGATACTCTGGCTCTGAACCGATTGCTCGGGCGATGCGGGCTTCAGGACCAGTTCGTCATCATCCGTCCGGGCTGCCACAAGAATGAGCATCGCCGCCTTGGTGGAAGCACGCCGGGCATCGGCGTTCTTTCCGGCTTCAGTCTCGCTGCGCTGGCTCCAGCTATTCCACAAGGTCAAGCCGGAGATAGTGACCGCGATCACCGTAAGGACTTCGCCCAGCGTAATCCAGCGGCGGCGGATCGCCGCCGCTTCATCCGCGCGGGCCTCTGCCCTGGTTATTGACGGAGGGGACTTGGCGGCGGAATTGGGGGAATCGTCAGTCACGAGCAGGTTCGAACATCTGTCGCTCCAAGCGTCAAGGTGCAGATGTCCCTTCGTGATGTCTTACATGAACCCTTTGTGATCGAGCGCGCCCTGTGCCTTTTCGCAAGTCGGAGGCAGCTGATATCTGTCGAGGGCCAAGGTCACCACCGATCCCCGCCGATCCGCGACGTCAGCGGTGACAACACGCGGGCCGGCTCGCTCAATTGCCGACTAGGCTGCGATCTGCCCGCTGAGCGCGCTGGCCGCAGCCTTGAGGGCCTCCTTCAGCCGCGGCAGTTCGTTGCGTAAGGCTGCGCCAATCCCTATCGCCACAAGCGCATGGCTGGGCCTGCCCCCCTTCCATACAGGCGCGGCTACCACCGTGACCCCTGACAGGTAGTGCCCTGCATCCACCGCGACACCTGAAACGCGCGCGTCGTCTACCTGCGCAAGCCAGTCTTCCCAGCTTGGTGGCTCGTCCCAGCGCAGCTGATCAAATCGCGGTTTCAGTTCGCTTTGCGGGTACCCTCCGAAAGCGGCGATGCATCGTCCGGTTGCTGACACCAACGCCGGGAAACGGCTGCCGACTTGCGTCGAGAGCTGGAAGTTCTGGCCTGATTGCGACATCGCGGTGACGATGATGTGGTCCAGGCCGAAGACTTGGACCCCCATGGCTGTCGTTCCGAACTCGCGGGCAATTCGGTCCAGAGCCGGCTGGGCAAGGTCGTTGAACTGATCCTTGCGCAACCAGGCACGAGCCAGTGTCAGCACGCCGGCGTCGAGCGAATAGCGTTTGGTGTCGGCATCGAAGGCCACCAGATCCTCTGCCACCAGGGCGCGCAGCACATACAGACACGTGCTGGGTACGAGGCCGAGTTCACGGGCGATCGCCTGAACGCCGAGAGGCGCACCATGCTTGCCCAGCAGGCGCAGCACCGCTGCCGCCCGGGCGATGGCTGGGGCCTTGCTGGCCTTAGCTGTATCAACACCGCTTTTCATTCAATATATAGAATAACATTCAATATTTACAAAAACAAGGCCGTTGTGGCAGCAGTGCTGAACACAAGGACAACCTTCGTCGCGGCGATTCGACCCGGCGGAAATGAGCCAGGGGACAGGACGGTTGATGGCCAAAATGATTTCAGGGCTGACCGACTACACGCGCTATGCTGATGCACAGGCCCATGCTTCGTCGGCGGCGCTGTGGGAGTTGTTCGACGGCGACCGAGAGTACTTCAACATCGCGCATGAATGCGTGACCCGCCATGCCGACGGTTCGGAGCGCGACGCGGTGCGGATCGCCCATGCCGATGGCGCGGACGAAGTCCTGAGCTTCGACACGATCGCGAAGGGCGCGGCGCAGTTCGCGCACTGGCTCGATGCGCGAGGCGTGCGGCCCGGTGAGCGGATCGCCTTCATGCTCGAGCCCTCGCTCCCCTTCTACGTGTGCCTGTTCGGGGCGATGCAGACCGGGGCGATCTCGGTTCCGCTGTTCACCCTGTTCGGGCCCGACGCGCTGCGTTTGCGCATCGGCGACTGCGAGCCCGAGATTCTGGTCACGAATGCCGAAAAAGCGGAGCTTGCACGCTCGGTCGCGGTAGACGGCAAGCCAAAGGTGATCGTGGCGGACGAGGCTTTTCTCACCTCGCTTGACGATCTTCCAACCCGCTACGAGCCCAGAACACGCGCCAATGACATGGCCGTGTTCCAGTACACCAGCGGTACGACGCGCGAATTGCCAGAGGCGGTGAAGCACTCGCACCGCACGCTGGTGACGCTGATGTTCGCCGCGCTCTACGGCACCGGCATCCGGCCCGGGGACGCATTCTTCTGTCCCTCGAGCCCGGCCTGGGGGCATGGCCTGTGGCACGGAACGCTCGCCCCGCTGGCGCTGGGGGTGACGACGGGGACGTTCGCCGGCCGCTTCGACCCGGTGCGGCTGATGCAGGCACTAGACGACTTTGGCATCACCAACATGTCGGCGGCCGCGACGCACTACCGCATGATGAAGAACAGCGGCCGGGCGGCGGACTTCACGTTCCGCTTCGACAAGCTGTCGTTCACGGGAGAGCCGATCGATCCGGCGACTCTGGAGTGGATCGACCAGTGGTTCAAGGTGCCGGCCTGTTCGATGTACGGCACCACCGAGATCGGCGTGGTGCTGGTGAACTACCCCGGTGCGGACGACTTCCCGGTCAAGCCCGGCGCGCTCGGCAAGGCGGTGCCGGGGCAGCGGCTGGAAGTCCAGCGCCCGGACGGCTCGGTCTGCGATCCCGGTGAGATCGGCGAGCTGATGCTGTTCCGCGGCGGCGGCTGGATGACCACCAAGGACCGCGCCAAGACCGACGCGGACGGCTATTTCTACCATTGCGGCCGCGCCGACGACGTCATCATCTCGGCCGGCTGGACGATGAGCGCGGTCGAGATCGAGAACACCATGCTGCGCCATGACAATGTCCTCGAATGCGGCGTGATCGGCGTGCCCGACGAGCAGCGCGGGCAGGTGGTGAAGGCCTTCGTCGTCTCGAACCGCGCCGCCGACGACGCCTTCGTGCGCGAGCTTCAGGACTTCACCCGCGAACGCCTCGCCCAGCATGAATTTCCGCGTCTCGTCGAATTCGTCGACGAGCTACCCAAGAACCCCGCAGGCAAGGTCCACCGCAAGATGCTGCGCGACCGTGAAGCCGCGAAAGCCGCCGAAGCGGTCGGCTGAGACATCCAGGAGAGCAGAGAAATGGCCACCACAGCAGAACCGAAGAACAAGTTCCCCAAGATCACCGAGGAGGGGCTCGACGACTTGCGCCAGCGCATCGGCGTGAAAATCGAGAACACTGTAGAGCCATGGAACTACGAGGCCACCCGCGACGCCATCCGCCACTATGCCCACGGCATCGGCGACGACAATCCGTTGTGGTGCGACCCGGAATACGCCGCGAAGACCAAGTACGGCTCGCTCGTCGCGCTGCCTTCGTTCCTCTTCACCACCAGCCGTATCATCTCGGGCTATTGCGGTGGTCTCTCGGGCGTCCACGCGATGTGGGCGGGCGCCGACTGGACCTGGCACAAGCCGGTGCTGCGCAACGACACCATCAGGGTCGAGGCCTACCTGAAGGATCTGGTCGAGCACCAGACCAAGTTCGCGGGCCGCTCGTTCCAGCAGATCTATCACGTCGACTTCTACAACCAGCACGGTGACCACGTCGCGGGCGCGGACAGCTGGGTGTTCCGCACCGACCGTGACGAGGCGCGCGAACGCGGTACCAAGTACACCGAGGCGCGGGGCCGCGTGGAGCCCTTCACCCAGGAACAGCTCGATGAGTTCTACGAGATCTACGACCAGGAAGAGCAGCGCGGAGCGGTGCCCCGCTACTTCGAGGACGTGAACGTCGGCGACAAGCTGCCGCCGATGATGAAGGGCCCGATGACCGTTACCGGCTTCATCTGCTATGCGCAGGGCTGGGGCGGCCTTTACATCCGCGCCAACAAGCTCGCCTACAAGATGCAGAAGGCGCACCCGGGCCTCGGTATCCGCAACCGCTTCAACGTGCCCGACTGCCCCGAGCGCGTGCACTGGGACGAAGCCTTCGCGCTCGAGGTCGGCGCGCCGGGCGCCTACGACTACGGCCCGGAGCGCTGCTCCTGGCTGACCCACCACATGACCGACTGGATCGGCGACGACGGCTTCCTGCACAAGTCGAGCTGCCAGATCCGCCGTCACAACCCGGACGGCGACGCCATCGTCATTACCGGCGAGGTGACCCGCAAGTTCGAGGAGAACGGCAAGAAGTACGTCGAAGTGGCGCAGAAGGCGACCACGCACCGCGGCGAACTGTCGGCCTTCGGTACCGCCGTGGCGGAATTGCCGAGCAAGGCGTGAAGCGGGGGTGATCTTGACCGTCGCCGGGCCTAGGCTCGGCGACGAATACCCGCGAAGGCGCGACGCCGGCGGATGGGGAAAGGCCATGGACACGATGACCCGCGCGATGCCGGCGTTTCTTCCCGACGGTAGCGTTCAGGTGCCCGCCTTTACCCTGCCGGTCTCCGGCCTGGTCAGCGAGGAAGCGGCGGCCTTGCAGCGGCTGCGCGCGGCGATGCCGGTGTTCGATGCGTCGGGCCAAGAGGATGACATCGCCGTCCGCCGCGCACAGATCAACGCTTACATGGCGCCGCAGATCGAGCGGCTGCGGGCGACGTTCCCGGTCATTGTCACGCGAGGCGAGATCGGCGGCGTCGAGGTGCTCGATGTCACGCCGGTCGAAGGTGGGCACGACCCGCAGCGCGTCCTCATCAATCTGCATGGCGGTGCGTTCTGCGTCGGCTGGGATGGGGTCGCCCTCGTCGAAGCCATCCCGATCGCCGCGCTCGGCCGCATCCGCGTCGTCAGCGTCAATTACCGTATGGCGCCCGAGCATCGCCATCCGGCGGGCGTGGAGGACGTCGCTGCAGTCTATCGCGCACTCCTTGCCGACTATGCGCCGGGACGCATCGGAATTTATGGCGGCTCTGCAGGCGGTGCCCTCACGGCGCAGGCGGCTGCCTGGCTGGCGAGCCATGACCTGCCCCAGGCGGGTGCCATCGGCGTGTTCGGAGCGGGGGCAGTGCCCTTCGGCACGGGCGAATCGGCTTACGTCACGGGTTACATCGATGCCTCGTTTCCCCCGCCCCCTGCCGATGGAAGCGCCCCTGTCGATATCACGCGCGGATACTTCGCAGGTTGCGATCTTCGCGATCCGAGCGCCTGGCCCGGCTGGCATCCGGAGATTCTGGCAGCCTTCCCTCCGGCGCTGATCGTGACCGGGACCCGGGCAATGGACCTCAGTCCGGCCATCTTCACGCATTCGCAGCTGCTCAAGGCGAGCATCCGCTCCAGCCTGATTGTCGCGGAAGGCATGGGGCATTGCTACCACTACCAGGTCGCGTTGCCCGAAGGGCGTGATGCGATCGAGGCGATCTTGCGCTTCTTCCGGGAGGCACTGGCGTGACCGTGCGAGGGACGGCCGGCTGGTCCGGTCCCCTGGCGGGCGTTCGCGTGATCGACTTCACGCGCGTCCTGGCCGGCCCCGCCGCGAGCCTGGCGCTGGCCGACCTCGGCGCCGAGGTGTTCAAGATCGAGCCGCCCGGCACCGGGGACGAAACCCGCAGCTTTCCTCCCATCCGGGATGGCGAGAGCCACTATTACCTCGCGGTCAACCGGGGCAAGAAGTCGATCGTCGTCGATCTCAAGACCCCCGAGGGGCTGGCACTCGTCAAGGACCTTGCCGCGCAGTGCGATGTGCTGGTCGAGAACTACCGTCCGGGCGTGATGGAGCGGCTGGGGCTCGGCTGGGAGGAACTGCACGCGGCCAATCCCCGACTGATCTACTGTTCGATCTCCGGCTACGGCCAGACCGGTCCGCTCAGGGACCGGCCGAGCTTCGACATCGTGCTCCAGGCGATGTCCGGCGCGCTGTCGATGAACGGCGAGGCGGGTGGGCTGCCGACCAAGCTGGGCATCCCGCTCGGTGATCTCGTCGGCGGCATCAACGGGCCGATCGGCGTGCTGTCGGCGCTCTACGAGCGGGAACGTACCGGAGAGGGGCGTCATATCGACATCAGCCTGATGGATGGCCTGATGGGCATGCTCGGCTACATTGCGCAGCTGGCCTTCTTCACCGGTTCGGACCCGCAGCGGGTCGGCTCGCAGCATCCCAACCTCGTGCCTTACGGAATTTTCCCGGCGCGCGAGGCATCCATCGTCATCGCCTGCCTGACACCCGGCTTCTGGGCACGCATCTGCCGCTCGATCGGACGCGAGGAACTCGCTGAGGACCCGCGCTACGACACTCTGGAAAAGCGCCGCGACGCCCGCGAGGAGGTCAACGCGATCATCGCGGATTTCACCGCGCGCCATTGCGTCGATGAACTGGCCGCAATCTTCACTGCCCACGAGGTGCCGCATGCGCCGATCCTGGGTGTGAGCGAGGCTCTGGCCCAGCCCCAGGCGCAGGCGCGCGGCATGGTCGTCGAGACCGAGCACGCCGTCCTGGGCACGATCCCCATCGTCAATCGGTCGATCCGTTTCACCGACGCGGAGCAGCCGGTGCCCGAGGCGCCGCCGGTGCTGGGCCAGCATACCGATGCGATTCTGGCCGAAGTGCTCGATCTATCGCCCGAGCGGATCGCGATGCTGCGCAGCGCCGGGATCGTTGCCTGACGGCAGCGCGCCGGTAAGCTTGGCGCAATTGAGGTGAGGACAGGCCATGGCCGAATTGCGTTTCGACGATCGCGTCGCAGTGATTACCGGCGGCGGCCGGGGCCTCGGCCGCGCACATGCGCTGCTGCTGGCGAGGCGGGGATGCAAGGTCGTCGTCAACGATCCGGGTGTCTCGATGGCAGGTGATGCGACCGGGGAAGGACCCGCCGAGGCTCTTGTCGCCGAGATACGCGCTGCCGGCGGTCAAGCGGTCGCCAGTCTCGACAGTGTCGCGACGCCCGAAGGGGGCAAGGCGATCATCGATACCGCGCTGGATGCCTTCGGGCGGGTCGACATTCTGATCCATTCGGCAGGCAACGTGCGGCGCGGCTCGCTCTCGAACCTTGGCTACGAGGACTTCAGCGCGGTGCTCGATGTGCACTTGAAGGGCGCTTACCACGTCATGCGGGAGGCGTTTCCCCGTATGATGGCGCAAGGCTACGGCCGGATCGTCCTCACCAGTTCGATAAATGGACTTTACGGCAAGGCCGACAATGTCACGTATTCGTTGTGCAGAGCGGCTTTCATGGGCCTGTCGAACACGGCCGCGATCGAGGGGCAGCATAGCAATGTGCGCTCCAATCTCATCGTGCCGGCGGCAGTCACGCGCATGTCCCAAGGGATCGACACGAGCGGGTTCCCGCCGATGGAACCCGAGATGGTGGCGCCGATGGTCGCCTACCTTTGTCACGAGCAATGCGCGGTGAGCGGCGAGATGTACGTTGCCATGGGGGGCCGTCTGGCGCGTGCCTGGGTTGCGGAAAATGCGGGAGTATTTCGGCCGCAATGGAGCCTTGAGGAGGTGGCCGGGCAGATCGGGGCGATCCGGCAGGGCGGCGAGGAGCTGGCATTTGCGCCGGTGCCGGACGGCCAGCTCGACCACCTGCTGCATGGCTTCGCGATGATCCGCGAGAGAGCGGGAACCTAAACGGGCAATTAAATTTCAGGAACTTCGCGGGCAGGGCGCTGTTTCAATCCTGAGAGGTTGCCACATGCGACGCTGAACAACAGGTCTATGATGATCAACACCTACAATACTTATATCGAGGTGCCGCCCTTTGATCTCGGCACGATAGTGAAATTCAACGCGATGCTTTGGGTGATGATTGCCATTGTTGCAGCGTTGATCTGGTGAGTTTCCAGCTTTCGCCAGGATACGCTGTCACACGCCGGTGTAATTCCGGAACCAATCAACGAAACGCGGCACGCCCGTTTCGATCGGCGTACTCGGCATATAGCCGGTATCGCGGGTCAGCGCGGTGATGTCGGCGTAAGTCGCAGCGACGTCCCCGGGCTGCATCGGCAGGAGGTTGCGCCTCGCCTTGCGGCCGCAGGCATCCTCCAGCACTTCGATGAGGCGCAGCAGGTGCTCGGACTTGTTGTTGCCGATGTTGTAAAGCGCGTGCGGCTTGACGCTGCCGCCTGCCTTTTGCGCGCCGTCGTCGGCCGGCGGGCAGTCGAGGCAGGCGAGGACGCCGCTGACGATGTCGTCGATGTAAGTGAAGTCGCGGCTCATCTCGCCTTGATTGTAGACATCGATCGGTCGGTCACTGAGAATCCGTTCGGCGAACTTCCACATCGCCATGTCGGGTCTGCCCCAAGGGCCGTAGACGGTGAAGAATCTCAGCCCGGTGAGAGGCAGGCGGAAGAGATGAGCGTAAGTCTCGCTCATCAGTTCATCGGCTTTCTTCGTCGCCGCGTACAGCGAGACGGGATGATCCGCGCGGTCTTCCACCGCGAAGGGGAGCTTCGCATTTCCGCCGTAGACTGAACTTGAACTGGCGTAGACCATATGGGCCACCTGCCGGGCGCGGGCGACTTCCAACATGTTGACGTGCCCGGCAAGGTTGGAGGCGACATAGGCCTGCGGATTCTCCAGAGAGTACCGTACGCCGGCCTGCGCCCCGAGGTGGACGATGGTTTCGAACGTGAAAGACCCCAACGCTGCGGTGAGCGCAGACATGTCGGCGAAGTCGAGTTCCCGAAACTGAAACAGGTTGCCATGACGCGTAGCGAGCCCATCGAGGCGCGCGCGCTTGAGCGAGACTGCATAATAGTCGTTGAGGTTATCGATTCCGATCACCGACTGACCGCGGGCCATCAGGGCCTCGGCAACGGCGGCACCGATGAATCCGGCTGCACCGGTCACGAGGACACTTGCTTCCGCCACCTTCGAAACTTTTCCTGTCATCATTTCGCGCGCTCTGCCGCCTGTCCGTTTCAATTCGATTGCGAACGCGGATGCTAAGGCAAAATGGTGGAGCAGAAGATAACCTGCCGCCGCTTTTTGAGGGGGCAGGTCAGAACGAGCGCCGCAAGGTGGCTCCTGCGGACGTTACATTCCCAGCTTTCACGCCGAAACTGCGCGTGGTGAACAAATCGAGGTACAGGCTGCGTCCCAGCTTCATATTGGTCGTAGCGCCTATTTCGAACCAACTGTCCGCATAGTGCTTGCTGTCGAGCCGGAATGGCAATTGTGCGTCGGGGTCCCGATTGGGCCGAATCTGCAATGCGGAAAGGCCGTTGCTGGTCCAGTTCCGCGACAAGGACAGTCCGGCATAGTGCTCCCGAGCACTGCCGAATGCATAATCGATGCGCATCGTAGCATTGGCCGACCAGGTCGGCTCGTCGGTTTCCTGATCGCGCAGGCCTGTGACTTCGGGCGCCGGGCGCAGCAGCTTTCCATCGGCAAACGATGCGGCCACCGTCGAAGTGAGAAAGAAGCGCGACCCCAGCGGCATTACACGGCCGAAATCGCCACCGATGGCGTAATAGTCGCTACCCTTGGCGCCGGTACTGGCGCGGCTGCCCAGCGAGGTGCTGATCCGGCCGTAATCCTGCCTGCCGAAGCTGACCCAGCCGTCGATCACCCAGTTGTCGAAGTTTCCCCCCGCTCCGAGTGTCCCGACGTAATAGTCCGAGGGCAGCGCGACGTCCGACTGTTGCAGCGTACCGTGGTAGCGCATCGCGCTGGCGCGCAAGTAGCCGCGGCCAACGGTGCGCGTCAGGCTGAGCGACTGCCAACTGCCGTCCGGACCATCGTCGCGCGCGCTGATGCCGCCGGACGCCGCCGCCGTCCATCTCAGCGGGGCGACTTGCGCGGCGCTCGTGTCACCGATCGTGCCAGTCTCGGCCTCGCGGGATGAAGTCGCGGCCGTCGTGGTTTCGGCGGCACCCTCGGTCTCTTGCGCGGCAGCAGGCTGAAGGGATAGCGACAGCGCCAGTGACGCACCAAGGGCGTGCAAATGTCTGAGCATGGCTCTGCCGTTCGCTCAGGCGGCTTTGCGCAGGGTCGGGACGAACGCGGCAGGCACTGTCACGCGCGCTACGAAGCCATCCTGACCGTGTGCGAACGAGACGTCGCCGCCGTGCGCCCGCGCGATCGAGCGGCAGACGGCGAGGCCGAGCCCGCTGCCGTTGCGGCCCGACTTGCGCGCGGCTTCACTGCGGTAGAACGGCTCGAAGGCACGATCGAACTCGTCCTCGGGGATACCCGGGCCGGCATCGACGATCTCCGCGACGGCCTCGTTGCCGCTGAGGGAGACACGCACGCGGGCGCTGTCGCCATACTTGACCGCGTTTTCCAGCAGGTTGCCGAGCAGGCGGCGGATGCCGACCGGATCGACCTCGACCGGGATGTGGGCATTGCGCTCGATCTCGACATTGGCCCCGACAAGCTGCCAGTCGGCGACACTGCCGGCGATGAGTTCTGCGAAGTCGAGCCGCTGGCGCGGACCGGGTGTCGAGGCGTCGCGGATGAAGGCGATGACCTGGCTGATCATCGCTTCCATCTCGGTCACTTCCTTCAGCAGACCCTCGCGCTGGTCATCGGGCACGTCCTCGATGCGGAAGCGCAGCCGCGTCAGCGGCGTGCGCAAGTCGTGGCTGATTGCCCCGACCATGGCGGTGCGATCGTCGACGAAAGCACGAAGGCGGTGGCGCATCTGGTTGAAGGCGTTCGCCGCGCGGCCGATCTCCGCCGGGCCGGAGAGCGGAAGGATGGTCGCCGAGGGATCGCGGCCGAGTTGCTCGGCGGCCCTGGCAAAATCGCGCAAGGGCACGACGATACGGCGTACGAACAGCCAGGCCAGCGGGCTGACGATCGCCAGAGACAGCGCGAACCACAGCATTACCCTGGTCTGCCAGGCATTGGGAAAAGGCTCGGCGCGGGGGGCCACCGCGAGCCAGCTGCCATCCGCCTGCCGCGCGGCGGCAACGAAATCCCCTTCGATGAACGGGGGCGAGGTGACATCGAACAGCGAACTCGTCACACGGCGGAACGGGATGGGCTGCGGAGAGGAAGCCGTCTGCGGGCGCACATCCGGTGCGCGTATGGCCGCGGCTGCTGCAACCGGGTGGGCAGAGGCGACGGGCTGCGGTTGAATGGCCGCAGTCGGGATGGCGGCTGTCGTGGTGGACCGGGCGGCCGGACGAGCGGGTGCTCGCTGGGTCTCGGCGATCGGCTCGGCCGCCGCGCTCGGCTGGGCGATCGGCGGTGCGATGGCGATGACGGGACTGGGCGGAGCCAAGCCGATCCCGGGCGTCAGCCCGGGCTGGGCGAAAGCGCCGGGGCCGCGGGTGGCGCCAGGGCTGCCAATCGGTCGCCCGCCTTCACCGGCTCCGATCCCCGCGGTATTGCCAGCGGCATTTCCGGGGCTGCTTGCGCTGCCTGCACCAGGGCGTCCGCCCCCGGCCTGGCCGGGGGTAGCGCCTCTCGTCCCGCCGCCGATTTGACCGCCTGGCAGGTTGGGACGGGGCATGGACGAACCGGGCTGTGCAGGTCCGCGCGGGCCTCCGCTGCCCGGAAAGCCGCCGCCGGGAAAGTTTCCGCCCGGCATGCGGCCGCCGGGAAATCCGCCGCCCGGCATGCCGGTGGGACCGGCGGATCCGCTCGCAGGCGGTCCGCCGGGAATGGCCTGGGCCTGGGCCTCGTCGATCAGCAGCGAGGATAGGCTGCCCGAACCAGAGGATTTCACGGCGAGCGGCGATCGCCCGCTGCTCGGCACTGCGACGCCGCCGACGGGAAGCTGGGTGTAGAAGGCGAGGACCACCTCGTTCGCGGGCTGGCCGATGCGCCGGGCCAGCGCATCGCGCGAGGATTCCGAGACCAGCCAGCCTTGTCCGCTGACATCGGGCGGGCCGCGCATGGCTTTGCGTTCGAGGCGCTTGGGGGCGGGGCCGCCGCCGAGCGCGCCGGCGACTTCGTCCATGTTCCATCGTTCGGCCGGGCGCGGCGGCAGGATGACGGTCAGTGCGAGCGTCACCGCCTGCGCTGCCAGCAGGGCGCACACGAGGATCGCGACCATCTGCATGGCCAGCGGCATGCCGAGTCGGCGTGGAATCTCGGGAAGGGTCATGGCTTGTGCTTTGCCATGGGAGGTTGGCAAATTCGAGACGGAGGATTGTCGCAGGCAAGCCGCCTGCGGGTGATATGCGAAGCGGGGACAGGAGAGAGGGACACGTCCCTCCTGTCCCCGCTCCGCGTTCCCGCCGCCCACCGAAGCGGGTGGCGGGAACGGTCACCACGGACCGGGCCGGACATGAATCGCCAAAAGAGGCGGGTCCGGCTGGAAACTTTCTGGCTGTAAGCGCGTTTAAGGCGCCCAATCAGCTGCTGGCGCGGCAAGTACCACGCACTTGTGTCGTTTTGCAGACTATCAATCAAGAAATTATCCGACGCGTGGAGAGCCTTTTGGGTAATTTCTTTTCGATTTGTTCCGGGGCCACCGGCGAACGGGACGGGTGCGACTACAGAACCCGCTCGGTCGATGGCCCCGGCACCGCGAGACCCCTTGGCGGAGGGATCCCGGACGGTGGCCTTGAACGCAGCGGAACCGCATGTCGCGGGAAAGGGCGCGGGGGGCGCACTAAGATCCGCGAACACGGCTGGCCGATACGTATCGCGGCAAGCTCGACTGTCCATGACTCAGCTTTTCGGGGGGCGAGGTTGCCTGTGGATTTCACTGCTTTGCAGCGACATTTCAGGGGTGTCGCAGGGTGTAACGACGGCTGAAATCCGCCCGGAACACGCACTATCCATCAGCGCACAATGATCCTAGAACCGCATGCAATGGACCTGCACACCCGCATTCTCATCGTGGACGACGACGAGGGCATTCGCTCGCTGATCGGCGATTTCCTCGCCAAGCACGGCTACGACGCCACTACGGCGGCCGATCCGCTTGAGATGCGCAAGCTGCTGGCGAGCGAGAGTTTCGACCTGATCGTGCTCGACGTCATGATGCCGCGCGAGGATGGACTCACCGCCCTGCGCCAACTGGGGCCCGATGCGCCGCCGGTGATCATGCTTTCTGCGGTCGGCAGCGACGTAGACCGGATCGTCGGGCTGGAGATGGGCGCCGACGACTATCTCGCCAAGCCGTGCAATCCGCGCGAGCTTCTGGCCCGCATCCGCACCGTTCTGCGCCGCAGGGCCGTGGCCGCGCCCGCCGGAGCATTGGCCGAGGTGGCCACGCCCCGCACGATCGAGGCCGATTCGGGTGACTGTCTGCATTTCGCGGGATGGCGCATGGATCTGGGCCTGCGCCTGCTGTTCGATCCGACCAATGCGCTTATCTCGCTGTCGGATGGCGAATTCCGCCTGCTGCGGGCCTTCGCCGAGCATCCGCGCCGCGTGCTGACGCGCGACCAGCTGCTCGACTGGTCGCGCGGTGAGGATTCGGATCATTACGACCGGGCCATCGACGTCCAGCTTTCGCGTCTGAGGCGCAAGCTCTCCGACGGCGAGGGCGGCAGCGATATCATCCGCACCGTTCGTAACGAGGGTTACCTGTTCGTCCCGGCGGTAGCGGACGATCGCCCGGCCGGTTAGCGCGCTGCCTGTACTTCGTTGGCGCGATAGCAAACTGATCGCAATTCTCTTGCAATTCGACTGAAATCCCCGGGCAAAGCCCGCAGCACAGTCCTCGCCGCTCAGGTCCAGCGATCACGCCGGACGCGAAGGAGGACGGTGATGGGAACTCGGGAGCGGGGCGCCTCTGGCGGGGAGCCGCACGGCCATGGGCTGGCCGAAGACCTTCAGGCGATAGGACGCGAGATGTTCGCCCGGCGCCGGGCACTGGCTTTCATGGCCAGCGCGGGCACGGCAGCGGCGCTGGCCGCGTGCGGCGGGGACGATTCCTCCAGTTCGTCGAGCTCGGGCGCCACCAGTTCCTCTTCGACCTCGTCGTCATCCACGTCCAGTTCGTCCTCCTCGACGTCGAGCACCTCCTCATCGTCCACTTCGGGGGGCACCTCGGATGCAAGCTGCATCGCCGATCCCACCGAGACCAATGGTCCTTACCCGGCCGACGGCACCAACACGGCCAGCGGTTCCACCTCGAACGTGCTCACCCAGAGCGGCGTGGTACGCTCCGATATCCGTTCCAGCTTCATCGGCTCGACCAATACCGCCGATGGCGTGCAACTCACGATCGAACTGCAGCTCGTCGACGTCAGCAATGGCTGCACGCCGATCGAGGGCGCTGCGATCTACGTGTGGCACTGCGATGCGGCGGGCCTCTATTCGCTTTACTCCAGCGGGGTCACGACCGAGAGCTATCTGCGCGGGGTGCAGGTGACCGACAGTGACGGCAAGGTCACCTTCACCACGATCTACCCGGCCTGCTATTCGGGCCGCTGGCCGCACATCCATTTCGAGGTGTTCACGGGCGGCCTGACTTCGGCCAGCACCGGGCGCACGGCGACGCTGATCTCGCAGCTCGCCATGCCGGCCGCCAACAACACGGCCGTGTTCACCGGCGACACCCGCTACACCGCCAGCATCGCCAACTACAACGCGATCTCGCTTTCGTCCGACAACGTGTTCGGCGACAACACGTCTGCCCAGATCGCCCAGCAGACGCCGAGCCTCAGTGGCAGCGTGAGCGCCGGATACACCGGTACGGCTCTCATCGGCATCGCGACCTGAGGCCGCCCGGCCTTCCACCAAGACCAGTTGAAATTCATCCTTTTCGGGACACCCTCGCCATGCGTTCGTTCAAGAATACCGCCAGCCTCGGAGCGCTCGCGCTCGCGCTCGTCTCCACGCCCTCGCTTGCCGATACCTCGGTGACCAAGGATACTACGAGCGCGCTCTCCACCTCGAGTGCCGGCAACGTGACGGTGGGCGAGAACGGCACGATCGCGCTGGCCAGCGGCAGCGGCATCACCATCGACAGCGATTCGACCGTGACCATGGGCGGCACCCTGGAAATGGGCGACGCCAGCAACACCTCGGGCATCACCGTCAATTCCGGGACGACCTCGAGCCTCGACATCGGCGAAGACGGCGTGATCACCGTGCTGGAGGACTACGTCGTCGATGATGAGGATTCGGACGGCATCGTCACCGACAACATCGCCTCGGCCAGCAACCGCTATGGCGTCCATGTGACCGGCGATGCGGCAGGCACGATCCTCAATGAAGGTTCGATTACGGTAGAGGGCCAGAACTCGGGCGGCATCGTGCTCGACGGTGACTGGACCGGCTCGATCACCAATATCGGCACGATCAAGGTAATCGGTGACAACGCGGTGGGCATCTCGGCGCAAGGGATCGATGGCGATCTGACCGTTGAGGGCACCGTCTCGGTCGTCGGCTCAGGATCGAGCGGGATCAACGTGGCCGGCGACGTCAGCGGAACGGTGACGATCCAGGGCACGGTGACCAAGGGCTACTCCTACACCGACGATGATGGCACGACCGAAGTGCTCTCGCGCGCGGCGCTGCGTACGGGGACCGCGGCAGTTTCGATCACTGGCAACGTCGATGGCGGCATCTATGTGGCGGCCGCGCCGATCGACCGCGATGATGACAATGACGACGAGGATGGAGACGGCGTCGACGACAGCGACGAAGCCACCGGCGTCATCACCACATATGGCAATGGGCCCGCGATCCAAGTCGGTGGAACCAGCGACATCACCGTCGGTTCGGTCACCGGCAACATGGGCACCTACTCGATCGTCATCGACGGGTCGGTGACGGCCAACTCCTACTACAGCAATACCGATGCCTACGGCCTGGTGATCGGCGGCGAGGGCGGCAACGTCACCCTGACTGACGGCATCGGCGTCTCGGGCACGCTCAGCGCGATCTCCTACGATCAATCGGCGACGGCGCTGCTCATCAACGAAGGTAGCACGGTCACGAACCTTTACAACAGCGGGACGATCTCGGCTTCGCTCACCTCCAGCGGTGAAGGCTCGACGACCGCGATCCGCGACCTGTCCGGCACGCTGACCTCGATCGAGAACACCGGCTTCATCACCGCCGGTGGCTCGAGCACCGACACGCGCACCGCGATCGACCTGTCGGCGAACACCACCGGGGTCACCATCACCCAGTACCTCAACGACGATGATGCCGAGACGAGCGCCGAGTACGTCGAGGACAATGACGAGGAAGATCCCTCCATCTATGCCCAGATCAGCGGCAACATCCTGCTGGGGTCGGGCAACGACAGCCTTTCGGCTTCGACCGGTCAGATCATCGGCGACACGTATTTCGGGGCGGGTGACGATACTCTGGCCTTGTCCGAGGATGCTCTGTACTCGGGTGACATCTATTTCGGCAGCGGCACGGCGACCGCGACGCTCTCGGGCGAATCGAGCTATTCGGGCACGATGGACTTCGCCGGGGAGACCGGCACCGTCACCATCAACGACACCGCCACGTACTCGGGCCAGTTCGCCAATGCGGACAACGTCGCGGTGACCGTCAACGGCGGCACGCTCATTCCCGATGAGGCGACGACAGTCAGCTTCGGCACTCTTACGGTCGGATCGAGCGGGACGATCGGCGTCTACGTCGACGGGGACGAGAGCTCGACGATCGTGGTCAAGAGCGCGACATTGGCCGATGGCACCAGCGTAACGGCGACGGTCAATAGCCTCGCGACCGCCGAGGGCACCTATACCGTGCTCACCTCGGACAATCTCGCAATCGAGGGTTCGCTCAACGCGTCGGTCGACACGCCGTTCATCTACAACGGTGCGGTTACAAGCGATGAGGACAACGTCTACCTGACCCTTTCGCGCAAGACGACCGGCGAACTCGGCCTTACCAAGTCGCAGGCTTCGGCCTGGGACGCGGTCTACGCGACCGCGCAGAACGATGACGACATCACCGACAGCCTGCTGCAGGTCGAGGATTCGGCAACGCTGCGCGACCAGGTCGGCGGGCTGCTGCCCGATCATGCCGGCGGCGTGTTCAAGGCCGTAACCACAGCCGATCGTCTCGCCGCCCGTCACATCAGCGATGATACGACCCTGTTCGATATCTCCGACATCGGCGGCTGGTTCGAGCCGATCTACTGGCGCGCGAGCAAGGATGCCGCCGGCTCGGCTGGTTACAAGGCCAATGGCTGGGGCCTCTCGGGCGGTGTCGAGCGGCATACCGATCTTGGCAACTTCGGCGTCTCCTACGCCTGGATGCAAGGCAAGGTGAAGAACAACGGTGGTACCGGCAAGCTCGATATCGGCCAGCATGACCTCGGCCTGTTCTGGCGCACCCAGAACGGTCCGCTGCTCGCGTGGGCACGCATCGGCGCCTCGCGCATTTCGATCGATTCGACCCGGACCTACACCGGCACGATCGACGATACCGACTTCTCGTACTCGGCCGACGGCAACTGGAAGGGCTGGCTGTTCTCGGGCCTGGCCGGCGCCTCGTATCGGTTCGACATGTCGCGCCGCTTCAGCCTCAAGCCCAAGCTGGAGCTGGAGCAGATGTGGCTGAGGGAAGACGGTTACGCCGAAACCGCCGACAGCGACGCGATGGCGCTCACCGTCGCGAGCCGCACCAGCAAGATGCTGACCGCCACTCCGACGGTCACGGCCTCCTACTCGCTGGGCACGATCTCGCCCGACTGGCGTCCGCTGACCTTCCAGCTCGAAGCCGGGCGGCGCGAGGTCCTGACCGGAAAGCTCGGCAGCACGACGGCCTACTTCAACGGCGGTGACAGCTACGATGCAGGCGATGCCTTCACGATCGCCGGCGACAGCCTCAAAGGCGCATGGATCGGCGAAGTGAGCATGCTGGCAGGCGGCTATGATTTCACCTGGAAAATCTCGGCACGAACCGAGCAGACCAGCACCGGCACGGACTTTTCGGCGCGCGCGGGGCTGAGCGTGGCGTTCTGAAATCTGCCGCCGCATGATGACCCCTCCCGACATGCACGCTTGGCGCGGGGACACTTCACGCGCCAAGCGTTGCCGCCTCGCCACGCGGGCGGACAGCCTTTTCATCCGGACTGGATCTATTTTCATGCGACAGGCATCGTAGCGCCAGTTACATCGCTGCGATGTCCCTCCTACTGGCGATCGCCGCAGCGTCTGCCTCCGCTTCCGGCATTTGCGTCTCGTCGATCCATGATGGCGATACCATCCGTCTCTGCAGCGGGGAGCGGGTGCGCCTGGCGGATATCGATGCCCCAGAACTTGATGGCTCTGCGCGCTGCGAGAAGGCGCAGCGCAAGAAGCTGGCGGCTTCCAAAAACCCGCCATGGTGCGACTTCCAGCTTGGGAACGAGAGCCGCGATGCCCTGAAGAACCTGATCGGTCAGGGGCATGTGACCATCGAACGCCTCGGCAAGGATGCCTATGGCCGCACGCTCGCCCACATTTATGTCAATGAGCGTGATGCGGGAAAATATCTGATCACATGGGGGCTTGCCCGGCAGTGGGTCAAGTAGCCGGGAAAGTCCGGTGGGTCGGCCGGCTGAACGTTTGACCTTCACCGGCTACACCGTGCCAGCAAGATGACGGCCTGCTGGCAGTTCACCGATCGATCGTGAGAAGGCCCGAACACGGGGCGCTAGCGCCGCTGGCGAGCTTCTCCGGTTGGGGCATGATGAATGCGGCCCAGGCTTCCATCAGCGTCCGCCGCATGGCGGTGAGGTCGCTTCGCAGATAAGCTCTCTCGGTTTGCGAAAGCACGCTGTGCGAGAGTATCATTTCGGCGACCATTGCGGGTATGGCAGGCATCTCTTCTGCGGCCCAATCCCGAAAACTTGAACGAAGTCCGTGGACCGTCGCATGGCCCCATCCTTGTGCGAGCATTGAGTTGCGAAGGGCTCCGTTATTGAGCAAAGCACCGCTGCGCCCTGGGAATACCACGTGCGATTTGCCTCTCAGCACTGCGGCCCGGCGCAAGATGACGAGCGCTGCTTCACTTAGCGGTACGCTGCTCGCTCTACGCGATTTCATGATGTGCGCAGGCTTAGACCAAATTTTTGTGTCGAGGTCGATCTGGTCCCAGGTTGCCTGACGCACTTCCCCGCTGCGTGAAGCGGTCAGCGCTGCAAAGGCAAGTGCGAGCCGTCCGGAGCTTTCTGTCCCGCCAAGCAGGTCATGCATGAACACGGGCACCTGTCGGAATGGGACAGCCGGATGGTGCTGACTTTGTGATTGGCGCGCGAGGCCCCGGCGAACGACCTGTTTTTGCGGGACGTCCTGCGTGCGCAAGCCGGTCGCATGGCAATAGGCCAGCACCTGATTGATGCGGGTGAACACCTTCTTTGCGGTAGACGGTTTGTCTGTCCACACCGGAGCCAGAGTGGCCCGGATCATGGCGTGGTCGATAATGTCGACGCTGTGGCTACCAAGTGTGGGTATGGCATAGCTGAGCATGGTCGATTTGAAATCGGCCGCATGCTTGGCGGTCCACCCCCTCGAGAGCTCTGCGTGCGCCAGATCGACGGCTTGTGCGAAAGTGGGACTACGCTGCACCTCGCGGTCGCGCTCGGCCACCGGATCGAGTCCAGCGAGCGTCAGCCGGCGCAGGATTGCGGCTTTGTCGCGAGCCTCGGCAAGGGTGAGCACCTTCCTGCGCAAGATTTCCACCGCATGGACCGGATCATCCTGGCGGCGGCGACCAAGATCGACTGACCCCAGGCCGATATCGCGCCGCCGTCCTTGATGCTGAATGCGCAGCACCCACGAGCGTGCGCGATTTCCATTGACCATAAGGTAGAGGCCGTCGCCATCGCAGTGACGCCCGTTCTTGGCGGCGCGGACATGAAAAACCGTCAATTTTCCCATCTCGATGTTCCCTTCATTGTTCCCTCACAAAGCGGCCCTTGCTGAAGACTGCGGGCTGCAGCCGGAAAAGCCGCCGCCGGGAGGGCCTCGGACACTGCACTTCGCCTGGTGATGAACAGAGCAAGCAGCCGCTTGCCGGAGCCGAATGGTGCAAATCCTCGCGAACTTGCCGGCCCATCACGGTTCTCCCAGTAGAAGCCGGGGTATTGTCGCGCAGTGCGCAGAATTCAGCGAGATCCTGTCTGGTGACAGGAGGGGCCATCCCTCACGCGTTCCTGCGACAGGCAAGCGGCCGGCGATAGCAGCGGTTCCGTAAATCAGGCGTAGCGACCGCGCAAATGGAGGCACAATGGCTTTCGCAATTGTAACTTCAGATAGATATGCATTCGCCCCTACGCTGAAGGCCGATGGTATCCGGAGGCGGTTTGCAAATGGACAATGACAGCGATTGCGTGGGAATCGCGCAGGTCAATCGTGCGCTAGACAATGCATTCTTCAGCGGCTGGCCGCAGGATGAATTCGAGCTGCTGGAGTTCTTCGTCCAGCTTAGAAAATTGACCATGGCAGACGCTTTGGCGCACGAGCCGATCGAACTCCCGTTGACCCGGCAGTAAGTCCCGTCCGTGTGAGCCCGCCTGCTTCGGGACAGGCAGTACAACGCGTCATCAGGCAAAAATGCCGATGCAGGTGCTTTCCTTCTCCCATCCGCGGCGCTGAAGCTTAGCAGGGGCGCCCCCGGCCCCACGGCCGGGCCGGGCTCTGCTTTCGCTGACGCTCCAGTCGAGCCGCCTGGCGGCGTCTCGCCGGCAAGGCCGCAACGATCCCTGGCGCGAAAGTCTCGTCCCGCATCGCGGTTCGCTCGGGATGCCCTAGGCATCCCGGATGCGGGCGCCGCGCGGGCGCGCGGCGGCGCTGGGCCTTGTCGGCTCCAAAGTGGCGGGGGGCGTCGCTGCCCTGTAGCCCCGCCTCGCCGGGCCGCAACCCGTCCGCTTCGCGCCCGGCTCCTCCATTTCATTTCGGCCTTTGCAGGTGCGCCCCGCCTTAGGCCGGCGGGGCTGTCGAGCATGCTCCTGCCGCCCCCCGCCACCCTGGCGCCGGTCAATGGCGGTTGAGAAAGGAGCAGAGAAGATGAGCCATCACAGCCTCTATGGTGAGGTCACCGCGCGGATCATCGCCGAACTGGAAGACGGGCGCCTGCCTTGGGTGAAGCCGTGGGATCCTTCGCGTTGTCCCTGCATGATGCCGAGAAATGCGGCGTCGGGCCGCTACTATTCCGGGATAAATGTGCTCATTTTATGGGCAGCGGGAGCGGGTAACGGGTTCTCCTCGCAGCGATGGCTTACATACCGGCAGGCCGAGGCGGCTGGTGGCAACGTCCGGCGCGGCGAGAAGGGCACCACTGTGTGCTACGCTGACAGGTTCGTCCCCAGGGATGAGGCAGCACGGGCCCAGAGCGAGGGCGCACAGGCGAAGACGATTGCGTTTCTGAAACGGTTTGTGGTTTTCAATCTGGACCAGTGCGAGGGTCTCTGCGATGATCTTACGGCGCCGGTTGAACTGCCCGATCCGGTTCTGGCGATCGGGCAGGCGGACCGGCTCATTGCCGACACGGGCGCGGATTTCCGGGTGGGCGGCGTAGACGCTTTCTATGCGCCGGGATTCGATTATGTGCAGGTGCCTCCTCAGGCAGCCTTTCCCGAGCCCGCCGACTGGTACCGGACGGCACTGCACGAACTGGGCCACTGGGTCGGCGGCAAGGGACGCCTGGAGCGCGATCAGACCGGTCACTTCGGATCTGAGGCTTACGCCCGGGAAGAATTGACGGCCGAACTCACATCAGCGTTCACTTGCGCAGCGCTGGGTATCGAGCCCAGCGTCCGGCATTCCGATTACATTGCGACGTGGCTTCACCTGATTCGCGCTGACGAAAAGGCGATTTTTCGCGCCGCGAGCGCAGCAAGCAAGGCTGCGGACTGGCTGCTCTCATGCGGGCAGCGGCAGGACTAACTTTCCTGCCAATTTCGGCTCGCAAAGCCGGTCCCGCTGCGCCGCATGCGGCGGGACCGGCCGCGGATTGCGGACGTCTGCCGGCGCTCCCCATTGCGTCATCGAACGCCCCGCGATGGGTGTGCAGCAGGTCTCGCCATGCCCTTATCCAGGGCGTGGCAATGTCCGACGCTGGCATGGCGATCAGCGTCTTTGTTGTGGGCAGGACACGGTGACTATGAGCATGACGATGACGAAGAAGGACAGGCGGACAGGCAGTGAAGTGGTTCACGACATGCTCGAAGAGGACGGCTGTTCAGCGCGCTCCCATGAGGTGCGCCTGCAGTTTCCAGGGAGCATCAGGACGCTTGCCACCGGCCCTTGCCGTGCCACGTCATCAAGGGCCTTTGGCGCGGCGAATTGCCGACTTTTCGCTGCATTGAGGAACTCGGCGCGGTGCTGAAAGCGCCAGTGCAGCGACTTTGCAGCGACTTGACCCGGCGCCAGAAGAAGCGAAGCCAGGGCCTCCGGCCGGCTCGCCTCGGCAGCGGATCGAACGATGCGGATTTCGGCAGAAATGGCAAAGTTCCCTGCCAGGAATCACGCGAATTTGGGAGGGTGACTTAATCAATGGCGCGGACCAAATCGATGTTCCCGAGCGGGCCTGCAAGCCCGCTGACCGGGCGCCGAGATGCGCGCGATGATGGCCTGCACGTGCGTGCAGATATCGTGCCAAGGTCTGGTCGCTGCGACCCTCCGCTCGACACGACTTTCAGGCGCGTAGGTGATCATACCCGGGCCAATGAACACTCAAAATGATGCGGCCATGCTGTCGGACAAGCGCCGGGCCCATTGCCAGGTTCCGAAAGGCCCATCGGCGAAATCCCGTACAGGCCAGCAAGTGGCAGGCATCGATAATAGCGGTTCCAGCCTCTGCCCAGGCGACAAAGCGAAACCGACGAATGTTTGGGGAGCGCACCGACCACCGCGCTGGTCGCTCTGGACTACGCCGGCGCTTTGCCGGTGGCGGTATGGCTCCTTCGCGATGGGCATTGCTGCGGACCCGTCCGTGTCACCGGATTTTGGCCGCACCACCTCTTCGGGCGATGCACGGCGCGGACGGCGTCGCTGCGCCCAATTTTCACACCCAGATACCGATTATCTGATGCGCCCTGCGCCCGCCGGCATTGAACGGCCCGGCGTGGTCGAATTTACCCCCCGGACGTTTTCGACCCTGCCGGCGGACTGGCGTTTGTTTCAGATCGAGGGTCCTCAACAGGGCGGCGGCGGGCCGCCCCGGGGCGAAGAGGACCTTACCGATGAACATCCCCGATGACGTCGAAAGGGCGCAGCGTGCCCGGCGCGGCTCCCCCTTCCTCAACACCGATCAGGCAGCGGCTTATCTCAAGGTTTCGCCGCGTCTCCTCAAGCGACTGCGCCGGCGCGGTGACGGACCGACATATCGGCGCCACAGCCAGCTGGTGCATTACCACATCGACGATCTCGAGGCTTGGAGCGAGGCCAACGCCGAACGTGAGCTGAAGCGATGAGTGCGCCCGACCTGCGTGCGCACAGCGCCGCGATCGGTGCCGGGCCACAACCGCGGCGCATGTCTGCGCCGCCCCAATGCCGGCCAAGACGCCGCACTATCGCAGCGGGAATACTCGCGGCAGGTCTTGCCCTGACGAGCGCGTTTCCTCCCACACCGCGCCTGGTGTGGAATGCGAGTTCGAGTGCCCCGCGCGGGCTCTATACGGTCTCGCCCGGCGCCAATATTCGCACCGGCGAAATGGTTGTCGCCCGGCTCACACCTGCCTGGGAAGACTTTGCGGCCGAGCGGCGATATCTCGCTGCCCATGTGCCATTGGTGAAACGCGTCGCCGCCGGGCCTGGCGACCGGGTCTGTGCACGGGGCGGCAAGATTTTTCGCAACGGCGTCTTTCTGGCCGGCCGTCTCGGGCGGGATCGTGCCGGGCGCACAATGCCGTGGTGGAGAGGCTGCCTGCGCCTGCGATCGGGGCAATTTCTTCTGCTTATGGCCGGTAACCCAGCCTCATTTGACGGACGCTATTTCGGGATTACGAGCCAGCAGTACGTCATTGGCCGGGCGACGCTCCTATGGGCGCGGTGAGGCCGGCCTGGATGATGGCGCTGCTATTGATGCCGGCCGTTACGGGCACGCCGGCAGTGGCCGCGACCAGGAGCGTGGACCGGTGGAGCGCGCTGATTGGTGAGGCCGCCGCCCGGTTCGCGGTACCGCGAAGCTGGATCGAGCGTGTCATCCAGGCGGAAAGCGCCGGCCGTACGCTTCAGGACGGACGCCCAATTCGCAGTGGCAAGGGCGCGATCGGGCTCATGCAGCTGATGCCCGGGACCTGGGCCGAGATGCGTGACCGCTTGCATCTTGGGGATGATCCGGACGATCCTCGCGACAACATTCTGGCAGGGACATGCTACCTCAGCATGCTGCACGCGCGTTTCGGCTATCCAGGTCTTTTCGCTGCATACAATGCCGGTCCCGCGCGCTACGAAGAGCATCTCTCCGGGCGGCCCTTGCCCCGCGAAACGAGAGACTATCTTGCGCGCGTGACCGGCCCTGCCCGTGATGCGCCGTCCCTTGCATCGCGCTCGATCTTCGTGGTCCCCGGCGGAGGCGAAAGCGCTTCGAAGGATGGACCCGGCGATGACGCTGCGATCGATCCCCTGTTCGCGATCCGCAGGCGATGATGCGCGTGGCACTGCGCGGTATTCCGGTGCTCGTAGCACCGTGGATCGCAGCGGCGTGTCGGGCGCGCTGGCCTGAAGATCCAGGCGGCTTGCAGGCCCGTGACGGCGCGGTGGCACCACGCTCAATACGAAATCGGCGGGCCATGCGCGGCGCGATCAGTTGCACAATTTTCCTGGTTTGCAGCTGGCCCGCGCGTGGGAAGCATCCGCCGCGACGTGCCGGCTCGGCCATATTCATCATGTGCCTTGCGCAGGTGCAATTCCACTATCCCTGCGGCATCGCAGGACCCTGGCGCGCTGCGGGCATGGAGGGTGCCGGACACTGTGCCAGCCCGGGAGACAGCAGCGCGCCTTCGCGGTTACCTGACATGCCGGCTTTAGGGGCCGGTGATGCCAGCGACCGGATAGCATTCTTGGCATTGCCGCGGCAGATCGGCCAAGCGGGGCGCGAGGAGCCGATCGAGGCGATTAACAAGATAGAAGCTGTGTCTCCAAACGACATGCAACCCCTTATCCTGAAATGCTTATTGCACGAGACACGCGAAACAGGCGGGGGGCAGCCGCGAGACGCCCGGAACGGGCGGGCGATGCAATGAGCGATGACGAATTCGAGCCGCGCCTCGGGCGGCAGGGCAATACCGGCAAAGCGACGCGCAAGTACGCAGCACGAGTGGACGCCGGCGCCCGGGTTCACGGCGTCAGGGCGAAGCGCTCGGGCACGCGCTTCGATGGCAGTCGCATCGGTCGCGCCGCCGCGATTGGAAGACTGCTTTCTACGCGAAATTCGCAAGGCCTTTCGAGGTCGCGCCGCGCCGTCGTCAAGACGAGCCTCGTGCACCTCAAAGGCCGGGGGCTTCATGCAGCGCGCGCGCACCTCAATTACATCCAGCGCGACGGCGTTACGCGCGGCGGCGAAGCTGGCGAACTTTACGGCCGCGGGGGCGAGCCGGTCGATGGCCGCGAATTTCTCGCCCGATGCGCCGGGGACAGGCACCAGTTTCGGGCCATCATCTCGCTGGAAGACGGCGAGCGCTACGAGGACCTCAAACCTTATATGCGCCGTCTCATGGATCAGGTGGAAAAGGACCTTGGAACCGGACTCGACTGGGCCGCGGTCGACCACCACGATACCGGGCACCCTCACACTCACGTCGTGGTGCGCGGGGTGGATGACAAGGGCAGGGATCTTGTGATCGCCCGCGAGTACCTCGCGCACGGCCTGCGCGAGCGCGCTGCGGAACTGGCGACTCGTGAGCTTGGCCTGGCATCCGATCAGGACATCGAGGCCCGCCTCAGCCGGGATGCGGACCAGGAGCGCCTGACCGCAATCGATCGGCGACTTCTCTCGCGTCTGGACAGCGAGCGCTGCGTCATGCCTGAAGCGGCGGATCCGATCTGGCGCGCTTACGAGATCAGGCGACTGCACCGGCTGGAAGCCATGGAGCTTGCCCGCAGCGCAGGCCCGCAGCGCTGGCGTCTCGACGTCGCTATCGAAAGCACGCTAACGCAAATGGGTGAGCGCGCCGATATCATCCGCGTGATGCAGCGCGAATTGACCCGTTCGGGGTTGGAGCGCGAGATTCGCATCCACACGCCTGCCGCCGGCCCGCTCATTGGCAAAGTGCAGATGTACGGCGTTCGTGACCAGCACCGCCAGCGTCAATTCCTGCTGGTGGACGGTGTCGATGGCCACATGCACTATCTTGATCTTGGAGTGATGGGATCCGGCAGCGAGATCGCAGAGCAGGCTGCTATCCGGGCGGCGGCGGCACAGGAAAGCGGGACCGTCACCATTGATCGCACGATCGGGACGGTTGCAGCGGCCAATTCGGGGGAGTATTCCCAGCGCCTCCATCTCCGTCACGATCCGCACGCGAGCACGGCGCAGACCCTGATTTACGAACAGCGTCTGGAGGCCTTCTGCCGTGCAGGTTTGATCAAGCAACGAGATGCGGCGGGCACGTGGACGATCCCGGGAGATTTTCTGGAGCGGGTCGGCGCGCTCGAGGAACGACAATTGCGTGACTACCCGGTGGAGATTGAGGTCCTGGCGAAGCGACCGCTGGCGCAGCTGGCGACCTTCGACGGCGTGACATGGCTCGATCACGAGCTTTCCGACCCCCATGTATCCGGCGCGCGTGACCAGGGTTTCGGACGCGAGCTGCGCGGTGCTCTTGCCGTCCGGCGGCAATGGCTGGTGGAGCAGGATCTCGCGCACGAAGATGCGCACGGATTCAGGCTGCGCTGCGGTGCGCTCGCACAGTTGGAGCGCCGTGAGCTGTTGCGTCTGGCTGAGGAAGTATCCCGCGACCTTGGCAAGCCTTATGTTGAGGCCGCATCCGAGGTGCGCATAGAAGGGCGCATCGCGCGCAGGATCGAAGCGGAGGCCGGCGGTTATGCGGTGATCGAGAACGCGCGTGACTTTACGCTCGTCCCCTGGAGCCGTGATTTCGCGAGGCAGGTCGGCAAAGAGGGCGCGGGGATTGTTCGAGATGACACCATGCCACACTGGACCCTGCAGCGGGGTCGGCAGGGGCCGGAAATCGGCTAGCGTCTTCGTACTCCCCGATGCCCAGGTTTAATGGCTTTGCCACGAGGCGGCAGGCACTGCTGCGAAAACCGTGAACCCGCACGGCTCATCAGCTGCGTGGGTGCACCGCACCATAGGGTCATCGTACATGGGTCCATCGCACCCGTGACAATCTCTCTTTCTTGCTCATTAGGTTGTGGTGGAAAATCATTGCAACCTTACATGTCTACAATATGCCGAGTGGGCATGTATGCTATCTGCCGACGACCGTGATGCGGTACAGGCAACTCTGAAGGGAGATCCGTGTGGATGGAGTGGACATCGCCAGGCCGGTCACGCGCTCACCCGCAATCTGTTCAGTTCGATAAATTTCGTAACAGGATCGAGACATTGCGCATCTAGTGCGTTAGCTCTGGGTCTTCCGCCACACTCTCAACGACCCCGCTTTATCAAGGACATTCATGATCACCAAGCATCCCGTCCTCGTTACCGGCGGCGCCGGTTATATCGGCAGCCATGCAGTGCTGGCGTTAAAGGACGCAGGGTGGTCCGTGGCGGTGATCGACAATCTGGTCACCGGTTTCCGCTTCGCCATTCCCGAAGGCGTCACCTTCTATGAAGGCGATATTGACGACGCAGACCTGCTCGCCCGCATCTTTGCTGACCAGGGTATGGGTGACGGCAAAGGTGCGATCATGCACTTCGCCGGTTCGGTGGTGGTGCCCGAATCGGTCGAGAATCCCCTCAAATACTATCACAACAACACAGCCAAGAGCCGGGCCCTGATCGAAGCGGCAATAACGGCGGGCGTACCGCACTTCATCTTCAGCTCGACAGCAGCGACTTATGGTATCCCCAAGGTGTCGCCCGTGACCGAGGATGCGCCGAAGGAGCCGATCAACCCCTACGGCATGTCCAAGTTGATGACCGAAGCGATGCTGGGTGACGTCAGCCGCGCTCACCCGTTCAACTATTGCGTGCTACGCTATTTCAATGTGGCCGGAGCCGACCCGCAGGGCCGCACCGGTCAGTCGACCGCAGGTGCCACGCATTTGATCAAGGTGGCGGTGGAAGCGGCGCTGGGAAAACGCAGTCATGTCGGCGTATTCGGCACCGATTTCGACACACCCGATGGCACCGGTGTACGCGACTACATCCACGTCTCGGATCTCGCCAGTGCGCACGTTCTGGCGCTCGAGGCGATCATTGCCCAGCCGTTGCAGTCGCTGACCATGAACTGCGGGTATGGTCGCGGCTTCTCGGTGCTTGAAGTGCTGGATGCAGTAGACCGCGTGACCAACCTCACCATCGACCGCCGCTTCGAGGGGCGCCGCGCGGGCGATCCCGATGCGCTCATCTCCAACAACGAGCGCATCAAGTCGACGCTTCCGTGGACGCCCCAGTACGACGATCTGGGTATGATCGTGGAACATGCGTTGGCGTGGGAACGCAAACTGAGCGAAATCCGCCCGGTGTAAGGGAGACATGCGCTTCGCTATCTGCCTACTTTCTGTGTATCCCAAACCCCTTCCGTTGTTTCTGCCTTCACAGGGTCGACAGAGATAGCGGTTGCGAGGGGGGACGTGCCCGCGCCATGCCGTGCCAATTCCTGTCGAATCTAAGGCCCGGAGGTCTGCGGGCTTGCGTCTGGCGTGATCCACCCCTCGCAGACGTTTTAGAAGTTTGCGATAGTCGCACCGATCAGACTTCGAGATTGGCGTCGAAGATATCGGGCGACCTTCAATGCTCACGTCGAGACCTCATCGGAGGTGCCCGGGGCGCGCGGGGTAACGCGCACAGGATCGAAGTGGAGGGGGCAATTATGCCCTGGTCGAGAAAATCCATGACTTCACGCTCGTCCCCTGGCGCTCAGACTTTGCGAGCCAGATCGGCACAGAGAGAGGGGCGGGGATCGTTTGTGACGGCGCCGGACACGGAAACCTTTCGGGGGGAAGGCGGGGGCCGCAGATCAGCGAGCGTGCGTGGTGCCGAAACGCCGCAAGTCACGGGCTTTGTCATGCCCCTCGCAGAGCGGCGATTGAACGCACTTGCAGCATTGTGTTAAATCCCTCCCGTATTTTATGGAAAGGATTGGCTGTGATCCGCCAATGGTTGAAGCGACTGCAGTTCGTTCTGCAGACACCGTGGTTCTGTAACTCCAGAACCGAGGGGTGCACCTTCAAAAAGCGGTGTTCTAACTGCCAGATCGAACATGGGCCGGTGACAAATTAGCCTAGGCGAATCGGCCGCGGGCGCAAGAGGCGTTGCGTTCAAAATGACGGGACGTGGCCTCTGCGCGGACAAGTATTGTGACGGAAACGTCACAGCGTCGCGATAATCGCGACCTTAGTGGTGGCGGCACCCGCGGGCGCATTCGTCTCGCCCTCCTCGATGCACCTCACCAAGCGGACGGATAGTGCGGGTATTGCGTGGTTTCACGTAGCGAAAGTCGTCCCTGCAGAGAACGGCCGCTGCTCGGGCGGCAGACCGGCGCGCTTGACGTGCATGCCGAAGCGTTGGATTGCACAATGGAACCATCTCGGATCAAATACTTTCAGCGGTCTGGGGGCTGAGATGGTAAGCGCCCCCCAGATGGCTATGATGAAGGAGGTCACATGAAGCTGAAGCAGACCATGCTCGCACTCGGCGCCGCCGCAGTGCTGGCTGCCCCGGTCGCGGCTCAGGCCGGTACCACGGCTGCAGCCTCGGTTGGCAAGATCAGCAGCCTGAGCGGTGTTGGCGAGCGTCGCTCGGCCGCCGTGAAGGCGAAGAACAAGGCTGACGGCGGCGTCGTCGTCCTTGGCCTGCTCGCAGCCGGCGCCGCCGGTTTCGGCGTGTACAAGGCGGTTGACGACAACAAGTCGAACGGATCCTGATCCGCTCGCTTGCGCAGCAGCGAATGACGACGGCCGCGGCAGGGACCTCCTGCTGCGGCCGTCTGATTCTTTGGCCCAGCATTTCAACGCGCCGGTATCGGCAATGCATTGACTATCCCCCCCCAGGATCAATCTCGTGTTTCAATTTTTCAAGTGCCTGATGAATCGCCACATCCCTGCCAAAGGGAAGGATCGATGGAATGGCAGCATGTATGTGCGGCTCTGCCGCGGCTGCGACGGCCCGATCGTGCGCAAACGGCATTCCAACCGATGGATACGCAAGAGGTGAATGCGCCGGTCTGAGCAGGCGTGCCGATTTCGACGAGCGGTCGCAACATCGGTCGATAGCCCTACCCGCTTGTCGGTGAAGTGGAAGGGCCCCGAGCACAACTTCGTCCCGGCTATGAACGGCGGCCAGCATCACACGATGCCCGGTTCAGGACAGTGCCTGTGTTTTGGGCCGGACCAATCCGGTCAGCCGGCTGTTGCTGGCTGGTCTGCCCTGTCGGGCAGGTTCGATTTGGCCAAGTAGGGTGCGCCACGTAGGCAAGGCCGCGAGGGTTAGCCATGCTATTCGCGCGTGATGTCTCGCTTCGCGAGCCGCGGTCGTTATCGCCGGGACCGGCCATGTCGGCGATCATTGCGGCCCAATTACCGCCAAAGTGATCGCATCACGGCCGCAGAGCTTTTTCCTGTGCTCGGCTGCCGGCCGGTTTTCCTCCTTTGCCGCGTTGTAGTCTCGAAAGTCTCGCATCGCCCCGCCTTCGATCCGAGGCGGGTGCGGTTTGCCTGACGTTCCGCTCCCGTAAAGCGGTCCCGGGCCCGAATGGCCCTGAAAGGTACACCTAGGCACCGCACGGTCTCTGCCGCCAGAGCGTGATAAGAGGCAGGCTCCTGTCTGTTCGTTCAGCCCCGCTGAGCCGCGACTGGAGATCCTTGTGACCCCGACCAAGCTTCTCATTGGCCAATTGATTGTGGTGCTGGCCATAATCCTTGCAGGCATCTGGTCTGCAACGCAGTGGGCGGCCGCAGCGCTTTCCTATCAGCCCGAACTCGGTGCGCCGTGGGCCGATCTTGCCGGATGGCCCGTCTATGCACCGTGGTCCCTTTTCATCTGGTGGTTCCATTTCGATGCCTATGCGCCCCAGATCTTTGACGAGGCAGGCGCGATCGCGGCGGCGAGTGGTCTGGTCGGCTGCGGCGCAGCGGTCTTCGGGTCGCTGTGGCGCGCGCGTCAGCGCCGCGAGGTCACTACCTACGGTTCGGCGCGCTGGGCGACGCGGCGCGACGCCAGATTAGCCGGATTGTTGGCCAATCGCGGTGTGTTCCTCGGACGTTTCGGACCCCATTACCTGCGCCACGATGGGCCCGAGCATGTCATGGCGTTCGCTCCGACCCGATCGGGCAAGGGCGTCGGGCTCGTCGTTCCGACCCTGCTTGGCTGGACCGGTTCTGCCGTCATTCACGACATCAAGGGAGAGAACTGGGCATTGACGGCCGGTTGGCGTTCGCGATTTTCGCATTGCCTCCTGTTCAATCCGACCGATCCTCTTTCGGCCCGGTACAATCCCCTGCTCGAAGTGCGCCGCGGCGAGAACGAAGTTCGCGACGTGCAAAACATCGCGGATATCCTCGTCGACCCCGAAGGCGCGCTCGAACGTCGCAGCCATTGGGAAAAGACCAGCCATTCACTTCTGGTCGGCGCGATTCTGCACATCCTCTACGCCGAGGAAGAAAAGTCACTCGCGCGCGTCGCCACCTTCCTCTCCGACCCCGAGCGTACCTTCGAGGCAACGCTGCGGGCAATGATGACGACCAACCACCTTGGCACCGCAGAGGCCGCCCGCGTCCATCCCGTCGTGGCTTCGGCCGCGCGTGAACTGCTCAACAAGTCCGGGAATGAGCGCTCGGGCGTCCTCTCGACGGCGATGTCGTTTCTCGGGCTGTACCGTGATCCGACCGTTTCCGCGGTTACCAGCGCATCGGACTGGCGCATCGCCGATCTCGTCGCGGCGACCCATCCGGTCTCGCTTTACCTTGTGGTGCCGCCGTCCGACATCAGCCGCACTAAGCCACTTATCCGGCTGATCCTCAACCAGATCGGCCGGCGGCTCACCGAGCAGCTGCCTGAGGTCTCGCGCGCACCGCGCGGCGCTTCCAAGCATCACAAGCTGCTGCTGATGCTCGACGAATTCCCCGCGCTTGGCCGGCTTGATTTCTTCGAGACCAGCCTGGCCTTCATGGCGGGGTACGGCGTGCGTGCCTTCCTGATCGCACAGAGTCTCAATCAAATCGAAAAGGCGTACGGCGAGCACAACGCCATCCTCGACAACTGTCATGTGCGCGTCGCCTTCGCCACCAACGACGAACGCACGGCGAAGCGGCTTTCCGACGCGCTGGGCACGGCGACGGAGCAGCGCTCGATGCGAAACTACGCCGGGCATCGGCTGGCGCCCTGGCTCGCGCATGTCATGGTCAGCCGGCAGGAGACCGCCCGCGCTTTGCTAACCCCGGGCGAAGTCATGCAGCTGGCTCCCGGCGACGAGCTGGTGCTCGTTTCGGGTACGCCGCCGATCCGTGCGGCCAAGCTGCGATACTACGAGGATCCGGCATTTTCCGCGCGCATTCTGCCTCCGCCGCAGCTGGTTCCCAGCGGTCCTCGAGACCTGCCGCCGCGGCGCGGCAATGACTGGGGCAACGCTATCCGCGCGATTGACCCGCGCCTCGACGCAGCAGCGCAAGGGGAGCAATGGGTTGAAGCCGGTGGCCGTGAGCAGGTGCGTTTGCCCGAACAGGAGAGGGCTTCTGCGCCTTCATGTCCCGCCACCGCGAGCGACGCGCTCGGTCTCGATGATGAACAGGACGATCTGTCCGCCGAAAGAGCCGGGATCGACCGCCTGGTGCAAAGGCGCCTGGCGCCGGTGGTGTTCGGTCTGGAACAGTCTGATCGCGCCGACCCGTTGCAGCTGGGGCTCCAGCTGTGAAGGGCAAGGTCCGTCATCAGCTCTTCCTGCCGCAGGCGGTCAGCGACCGGTTCACGGCAATGGCCGCCCGTCCGGGCGTATCCCGCTCGCAGCTTCTTGCCCGGGCCGTCTCGGACTGGCTCGACCGGCGGGATGCATCCGATCTTGATGAGCGGTTCGGTCCGCGGCTCGATCGCATCACCACGCTGCTTGATCGTCTGGTGCGCGACAGTCACATCGAGCTTGAGACGCTTGCGCTGTTCATTCGCTACGAGCTGGCGATCCATCCTCCGCTCGCAGACAGCGATCGGGCCGGACGGGCGGCAGGGGGCGTCCGGTTCGAGGCGTTCCTGACCCAGGTGGCGCGGAAGGTCGCCACGGGAGAACGTACCCTGGAAAAGGGAGCGCCGCGATGAGCGGGCAGGCAGGCGAGACGCTCTCGGCGACCCGGCGGCGGGTCATGCTGCACAGCGCGATGGGGCCGGAAATCGAGGCGGCGCTGCGCAATCCGCGCGTCATCGAAATCATGGTCAATCCCGACGGCGCATTGCGTCTCGACATTCTCGGCGAAGGTCTCGTCGACACCGGCGTGAGAATCGCGGCCGAGCAAATCGAGCGAATCGTGCGGCTGGTCGCGAGCGGTGCGCGCGGAGAAGTCCATGCCCGTCGCCCCACCGTCTCCGCGGAACTCCCGGCCCACACTGCAGGCGCCGGCGAGCGCTTCGAAGGGATATTGCCGCCGGTCTCGAGCGGCCCGTGCTTTGCAATCCGAAAGCCCGCCGCGCGCATCCATACGCTCGGTGACTATGTTGCCGACGGCTTCATCTCGGTCCAAGGCGCCGCCGTTCTGCGCGAGGCGGTGCTTGACCGCCGAAACATCCTCGTCGTCGGCGGTACAAGCTCGGGCAAGACGACACTTGCCAATGCCCTGCTGGCCGAACTGACCGCGATCGATGAACGGGTGATCCTCATTGAGGACACCCGCGAACTGCAAAGCCCGGTGCCGGACACTGTGGCCCTGCGGACTCGGCCGGGCTTCGTCACTATCGCCGATCTCGTTCGCTCAACGCTGCGGCTGCGGCCGGACCGTGTCATCGTCGGCGAGGTTCGCGGCTCCGAGGCACTCGAGATGCTAAAGGCGTGGAACACCGGCCACCCGGGAGGGATCGCAACGATCCACGCAAACGGTGCCGCAGCGGCGCTGCATCGCATCGAAAGCCTCGTTCAGGAAGCCGTCGTCACGGTTCCGCGCCGCCTTATCGCGGACGCCATCGATCTCATCGTGTTCATCTCCGGGCGCGGGCTCGCGCGCCGGGTTTCCACGATCGCCCGTCTCGACGGCCTTGATCCCAAGAGCGGTGACTATCGCCTGAGCAACCTTCTTCCACCCTCCAGCACACAGGAGACCTACACATGAGCAGGATTCATCTTAGCCCGCCACGGACCCGAGCCATGGCTACCTCGAGCCTTGCCGTATTTGTTGGCGCGAACGCGCTGTCATGGGCTTTTACGGGGCGCGCGTTCGCATCGGGTTCGGGAATGCCTTGGGAGGAACCGCTTGAGCAGGTGCTCGAATCGGTACAGGGTCCGGTCGCCAAGATCGTTGCGGTAATCATCATCATCGTGACCGGCCTCACCCTTGCCTTTGGTGAGACGGCTGGCGGTTTTCGGCGCCTGATCCAGATTGTTTTCGGCCTGTCGATCGCGTTCGCAGCCTCAAGCTTCTTCCTGTCCTTTTTCAGCTTCGGCGGCGGAGCACTGGTCGCATGAGCGGCGAAGGGCGGCACGGCGGTCCCATCGAGGGTTTCGAGGTGCCGATCCATACGAGCCTGGGCGCGCCGCTCTTCCTTGGCGGTGCGCCGCGTGGAATCGCGATCGTCAATGGCACGCTGGCGGCGGCGATCGGGCTCGGTCTGCAGCAATGGCTGGCCGGACTCGTGATCTGGGCGGCGGGGCACAGCCTCGCCGTCCTCGCCGCGAAACGCGATCCCGATTTCGCCCCCGTCGTGCTGCGCCATTTGCGCCAGAAGGGGTATTTCGCATGTTGAACCTCTCCGAATATCGCGCGCAGGCGAACCGGCTCGCCGACCATCTGCCTTGGGCTGCGCTGGTCGCTCCGGGCGTCGTGCTCAACAAGGATGGCAGCTTTCTGCGGGTCCTTGGCTATCGCGGACCGGATCTGGAATCGGCGACCGAAGCCGAGCTGGTGTCTGTGTCGGCCCGGGTCAACAACGTACTGCGCCGCTTCGGCTCGGGATGGGCCTTGTTTTTCGAGGCGGAGCGGCGCGAAGCCGCGCATTATCCGCAGGACAGCTTTCCAGATCCGGCAAGCTGGATGGTGGAGCAGGAGCGCCGCGCCGCGTTTCTGGCCGAAGGGGGCCATTATGAAAGCGCCTATTATCTTGGGCTCACCTGGCTTCCTGCGGCGGACCGTCAGGATGCCGCCGGGCGCCGGCTTGTCGAACGCGGTGATGCGGTAAGGGGCAGGGACTGGCGCGCTGAGCTGGCCCGATTCATCACCGAGACCGACCGCGCCTTCGATCTTTTCAGCGGGATCATGCCATATGTGGAAGTCCTGGGCAGCGATGCGTTGCTCGCATACTTGCACAATACGATTTCCGAACGGCGACAGGACGTGGCCGTTCCCGAGACCCCCATGTATCTCGACGGACTGCTCGTCGATACCCCGCTCGTGGGCGGGCTGGAGCCGCAACTGGGCAATCTGCACTTGCGTTCGATCTCGGTATTGGGTTTCCCCAATGTCAGCCGCCCGGCGCTGCTCGATGCGCTCAATCACCAGGCATTCGGATACCGCTGGGTCACCCGCTTCATCGCCCTCGACAAGGCCGAGGCGAACCGGCAGCTCACTTCGCTGCGCAGGCAATGGTTCAACAAGCGCAAGTCCCTGAGCGCCATGCTGCGCGAGGTGCTTTACAACAGTCCGGCGCAGCTGCTCGACAGCGATGCCGATAACAAGGTCGCGGATGCCGATCTCGCCCTTCAGGCGCTTGGCGGCGACCATGTCGCCTTTGGATATCTGACGACGACGGTGACCCTCGCGGACGCCAGCCGTGACGGCGTGGAAGCCAAGGTGCGCAGTGTCGAGAAGATCCTCGGGGGCCTGGGCTTCACGACGATCCGTGAGCGCGTCAACGGCGTTGAGGCATGGCTTTCGTCGCTGCCCGGCCATGTCTATGCCAATGTGCGCCAGCCCCTCGTTCATACCCTTAATCTCGCCCATCTCATGCCGCTCTCCGCGGTGTGGGCGGGACCCGAACGCAACGAGCACCTTGGTGGCTCGCCCCTGCTTCATGTGCGCACGTCCGGCTCGACGCCGTTTCGTATCTCCACCCACGTGGGCGATGTCGGACACATGTTCATCGCCGGTCCGACCGGCGCGGGAAAGTCCGTGTTGCTTGCGCTGATGATCCTGCAGTTTCGCCGGTATCCCCGGGCGCAGGTCTATATCTTCGACAAGGGTTTGTCCGCCCGGGCGGCAGTGCTTGCCTGCGGCGGGGCGCATCACGCGCTGGGTCTTGGCGCGGGCGAGGGCATCGCTGACGATATCGGCAACGCCGCGTCAGGTGCGCGGGCTGGTCTCGCTTTCCAGCCCCTGCGCGCAATCGACGGTCCGGCGCAGCGCGCTTGGGCGGCCGAGTGGATCGCGGCTTTGCTGGTCCAGGAGAACCTGACCGTCACGCCCGGCGTCAAGGATCAGGTGTGGTCGGCATTGACCAGCCTGGCAAGCGCGCCCGCTGACGAGCGCACGATGACCGGCTTCACGCTGCTCCTGCAATCCACTGATCTGCGCGCGGCGCTGAGCCCCTACACAATCGAGGGACCTTACGGCGCGCTGCTCGATGCGGTCGAAAGCGACATGCGTTTCCTCGACATCCAGTGTTTCGAGACCGAAGCGCTGATGGCGAGCAAGGGCGTGGTCGCCCCGGTGCTCAGCTACCTGTTCCACCGCCTCGAGGCGCGCTTCGATGGCCGTCCCACCCTGCTGGTGCTTGATGAGGCCTGGATCTTCCTTGACCATCCGCTGTTCGCAGCTCGCATCCGCGAGTGGCTCAAAGTCCTCAGAAAGCGCAATGTGTCCGTCGTTTTCGCGACGCAGAGCCTTTCCGACATCGCTGCCTCCCCGATCGCCCCGGCCATCCTGGAAAGCTGCCCGCAACGTATCCTGCTTCCCAATGACCGCGCTGTCGAACCGCTAAGCCGGCAGACTTACGAGCGTTTCGGCCTCAGCGCCCGGCAGATCGAACTCGTCGCGCGGGCCAGTCCCAAGCGCGAGTACTATCTGCAGTCCGCTCGCGGCAATCGGCTATTCGAGCTTGGACTGGGAGACGTAGCCTTGGCGCTTTGCGGATCTTCCGACCCGGCAAGCCAAGCCCGCATCGATGCACAGCTCGAGGAGCATGGAAGCGATCGCTTCCTGGCCCGCTTCCTCGAAGGCGCCGGGCTTACCTGGGCAGCCGAGCTGTCCGACACCGTTGCCCCCTACCTACCTGCAACCCAGGAGACGACCGATGAAAGTTAAGTCACGCACAGCATCCATTGGCGCCGCAGCTGCGCTTGGCGTTACGGTGGTGGCCGCCTTTGGGGTAGCCGGCCTGTTCTCGAGCAAGCCAGCACACGCGCTGGTCGTTTATGATCCGTCAAACTATGCGCAGAATGTTCTGACTGCGGCGCGCACGCTCCAGCAAGTCAACAATCAGATCAAGGCGCTGCAAAATCAGGCGCAAAGCCTGATCAATGAAGGCAAGAACCTCTCGACCATCAGCTTTCCCGAGCTGGAGGAACTTACCGGCACGCTGCAGCAGATCGACAGGCTCATGGGGCAGGCGGGGCGCATCCAGTTTCGGATCGCAGACGTCGACAAGCAATTCGGCGACCTTTATCCGGACGCCTTCCGGCAGTCACTGAAGCAGGACGCACAGGTCGCGGCGGCCCGCGCGCGGCTCGATACCGAGCTTGCCGCCTATCGCCAGACGGCAAGCGTCCAGGCACAGATTGCCGAGAACGTCGAGACCGACAGAACCGCGCTGACGGCGCTGGTGGAAAGAAGCCAGGGGGCGGAAGGCTCGCTCCAGGCCCAGCAGGCGACCAATCAGCTCCTCGCGCTCGTCGTGAAGCAGCAGTTGCAGGTTCAGCAGATGATGGCCGCGCAATTTCGCTCGCAGACTGTGTCGGGCGCCAACGAGGCGCAGGCCCGCGCGCAGGCGCAAAGCGCGGCGGCCAAGTTCCTCGGCACTGGCTCGGCCTATACCCCGCATTGAGCCGAAAACGGGGGCATCCGAGCCGCTGCGAACCCGGCCGGACCAAGCCGCCAAAGGGCATCCGGCGCGGCAGGGTCAGACTGACGATCGCCGTCGTGATCGGCGCGAGTTTGCGAGTGAGCGTTTGCGGCAGCGTCTCCCCTGCGCTGCCGCGTCGCGGGGCGGGGGCTGCTGCCTCTCCGGGTCCCGTCCCGCGACACCGTGAGGGTCACGAACAGCACTGAGAAAGGAAGCTTAGCGCCAATGGACGACCTCAATGTCATCGACCAGTTCATGGCTACGTTCATCGCCTATATCGAAAGTGGCTTTGGTCTGCTCGGCGGTGATGTGCGCTTCCTGACGGCGACGCTGATCGGCATCGACGTTACGATTGCAGCGCTGTTCTGGACGCTGGGCGGCGAAGACAACGTCCTTGGCCGCCTCATCCGCAAGATACTCTACGTCGGCGCCTTCGCCTACATCATCAACAGCTTTCCCGCGCTTTCCGAGATCATCTACCGCTCCTTCGCGCAGGCCGGGCTCACCGCCGGTGGCGGCAATCTGAGCGCGGCCGACCTTCTGAAGCCCGGCAGGCTTGCCGGGATCGGCTTTTCGGCGGCGTGGCCGCTGCTCGAGCAGGTTTCCCAAATGCTGGGCTTCACCAGCTTCTTCGACAATTTCCTGGCCATTGCGGTGCTGCTGGTCGCCTGGCTTATCGTCATTCTCGCTTTCTTCGTGCTGGCCGTGCAGATGTTCGTCTGCATCCTCGAATTCAAGCTGGTCAGCCTCGCGGGTTTCATCCTGGTGCCGTTCGCCCTGTGGAACCGCACCAGCTTTCTCGCCGAGCGGGTGCTCGGCCATGTGGTGAGCTCAGGCATCAAGGTCATGGTGCTGGCGGTCATTGTCGGCATCGGTTCCACCTTTTTCGATCAGTTCACGGCAGGGCTGCAGGGGCGGGAGCCCGACATTGGCGAGGCCATGAGCCTGGTCCTGGCCAGCCTTGCCCTGCTGGGCCTGGGCATATTTGCCCCGGCGGTCGCGAGTGGGCTGGCCTCAGGTGCCCCGCAGCTAGGCGCCGGCGCTGCGCTGGGCACCATGGCCGGTGCGGGGGCGGCGGCCATGGTGACGGGCGGTGCGGCAATCGGCGGAGCGCGTCTCGCTGCCGCCGCCGGTATGGGCTCGATCCGTGCGGGCGCGTCGATGGGCGCCGGTGCAGCGCGAGGCTACGCGCTGGGTCAGCAAAGTGCCGGAAGCGCCTCGGTGAAAGCTGGTCTGGGAGGGGTGGCAAAGGCGGCCGGTCATGCTGTGCGATCACGCGCCTCGGGAGGTTTCGGACTGGGCCAGGCGGCTGCGCAAGGGCGGGCCGCTGCCGACGCCGCCTTCGAAAGTTCGCACTCCCCGCCGTCCGCGCCGCGCGCAGCGCAGGCCGCTCCGCCCTGGGCGCGAAAAGCCCAGGCAGATCACGCCGCACGCCACCATCGCCAACTCGCGCTTCATGCCGTTCAGCAGGGCGATCATCACGGCGGCGGCGCTTCACCAGACATCAGCGAAAGGAATGACTAGGCCATGCGCTTCAAACGTAGCACATCGACTTATGGGCGAAGCCCGCAGTCGGAAACGCCTTATCAGCGCGCCGGTCAGCTCTGGGATGAGCGAATCGGCTCGGCGCGGGTCCAGGCACGCAGCTGGCGTTACATCGCTTTCGGTTGTCTCGGGCTTGCAGGGGCGATGGCGACAGGGCTTTTGTGGCAATCGTTGCAGAGCCGGGTCGTCCCTTATGTCGTGGCCGTCGATCGTCTGGGCGAGCCGAGGGCGATATCGAAGGCTGAAACGAACTATCGTCCGACTGATCCTCAGGTCGCCTGGGCACTGGCCAAATTCATCGCTCACGTCCGCGGCCTGTCGCTGGACCCGGTGATCGCGCGGCGTGACTGGCTCGAAGCTTACGATTACACGACCCAGCGTGGGGCAAAGTTCCTCAGCGAATATGCCCGGGCCTCGGGTGCACTGACCCGGATTGGCGAGCGCACAGTATCGGTGCAGATCACGAGCGTTGTCCGCGCATCCGACAAGAGCTTTCAGGTTAAGTGGATGGAGCAGGAGTTCGAGCGGGGCAGCCTGAGCGCCAGCAGCCGCTGGACTGCAATTCTGACCCTAATTGAAAAACCACCGCGCGATACAGATACCCTGCGCCGCAATCCGCTCGGCATATATGTCGATGCGATCGACTGGAGCCGCGAATACGAAAGCACCGGCGAGACGTCCACGCAGCCGAATGCAGACTCTGCCGGCTCAGCCCATCTGGTCGGCCCCAGAACGCCAGCTTCCCCTTCACTGTCACCGATGGAGACCCTGCCATGAGCGGTCATGTCCTGGCTGCAATCGCGCTCGCGACCGGCAGCCCATTTCAGCCGACTTCGCCCGTACTGCCCGAGGTCTCGGCTCTACCGAGCGGCGAACCGTCGCTGCGCCAACCCTCGGCAGGCACATGGGTCAATCAGCGCCACGTGTACCTGTGGTCGGATGGTGCGATCTACCGGGCCTCGACCGAGCCCGGCATGATTACCGACATCATGCTCCAGTCCGGCGAAGCGCTGATTGCGGTCGCGGCGGGTGACACCGCGCGCTGGGTAATCGGCGATACGGCAAGCGGCAGCGGCGCAGACAAGCACACGCATGTCCTGGTCAAGCCTTTCAGTGCAGGATTGGCGACCAACCTGGTGATCACGACTGACCGGCGAACCTATCATCTGCAGTTGACGAGCGGGGGCACTGGCGGATTGACGGCGCTGTCCTGGAATTATCCGCTCGATGACATGCTTGCGATCAAGCGCGCGAGCGAGGCGGCCGAGCGGGTACGACCCGTGGCCGCCGGGCTCGCGGTCGAGACGCTCAATTTCGGTTACACCATCAGCGGCGACAAGCCGTCATGGCGTCCGCTGCGGGCATTCGACGACGGCCGCCAGACCTTTGTAGAGTTCCCCGCAGCCATTGGTGTCGATGAAGCTCCGCCGCTGTTTCTGTTGAACGCGGAAGGCAAGGCCGAACTCGTCAACTATCGCATGCGAGGCCGCTTCTACGTCATAGATCGGCTCTTCGCCGTGGCAGAACTGCGGATCGGCTCCAGGAAGCAGCGGGTGGTCAGGATCGCCCGCCTCGGTGCCGAAAGGGCGACACGATGAGCGCAGTGTACGACAAGCCCGATCAGGCGTCCGGCGCGAAAGACAAGTCGGAAAGCGACAGCGCCTTGCAGCGCGAGCCCGCTTCGCGGGACTCAAACCCGACCGGAAGGGTGCCGAAGGTTGAGCCGGAGACGCTAGCGATCCGGGGGCGTCCGCCAAGGGCTATACGGTTTCGCCGCGAAGTCATCATCGCGGGGAGTACGGCTGCGGCCATCGCCCTTGGCGCCGTCGCCTGGATCGCCCTCAAACCGCACATCTATTCCCGAACACTTGCGGAAGATGACTTGGCGCGCCCGAAACTCGCAGCGCCAGCGGACATGGTAGACGCCTTGCCGAAAAGCTACGGAGATGTTCCGAAACTTGGGCCACCGCTCCCTGGGGATCTGGGCCGGCCCATACTGCGAGCTCAGGAACGCGGGCGCGGGGCGCAAGGCATGCCTGCACACAAGGATGCTGGAGGCCAGATTGCCGAACGACACGCCGACCAGCGGTCCGCCGCGTGGCGATCGCCGCTGCTTGCGGTGGAAGGCATCGCCGCGCGGCAAGGCTCTATGTCCCCAGTCCAGACAAGTCAGGGACAAGACGCACCAGTATCCAAAAGCAATGATGGCAATGAAGGGGCGCCCACGGCGGATCGGAAAGTCAGATTTGTTGAAAAACTTGATGCCCGAAGCGCCGTCAATCCGCATGCCGTCGATGCGGCGGCGTCGCCCTACATCCTGGAGGCAGGGAGCATCATCGCGGCAAGCCTCATCACAAGCCTGAATTCCGATCTTCCGGGCATGGTCATCGCTCAGGTTACGCAGAACGTATTCGATAGCGCGACGGGATTGCATCTCCTGATACCGCAGGGCGCGCGGCTGATTGGCACCTATGATAGCGCCGTAGCGTATGGCCAGGACCGCGTGCTCGTAGTCTGGCAGCGCCTGATGTTGCCCGATGGGCGATCGCTGAGGCTTGATAACATGCCGGCGACGGACGGCTCGGGCCGCGGAGGGCTATCAGGCCAAGTCAATCATCACACGGGCCGTTTGGCGAAGGGAATGGCTCTTGCGACATTGCTGGGGGCGGGCACCGAATTGTCCATCTCCGGCGACGGAGAATTGGTGCGCGCCGTTCGGGAGGCGACGCAGACAGGTGCTACCCGAGCAGCGGACGAGATTACCCGGCGCAACCTCGATATCTCGCCTACCATCACGATCCGGGCCGGTGCGCCAGTTCATCTGCTGGTGCGGCAGGACCTCATCATTGAGGTACCCAATGAGGAGATGCCCAGATGAGCGTACTGAAATTGCCAAAGTTGCGGGAGACGACACCCGTCAAGCTCTCTATCAGCTTACACCCCGATCTGCATCAAAGCCTTCTGGAGTATGCGGGTGTCTATGCGCAAGTATATGGCAGCGAAATTAAGATTACAGATCTTGTTCCGCTGATACTCGCCACATTCATCGAAAGTGACCGGGAATTCCAAAGAGTAAAAAGGGCAATAATAATATAAATTTCCATCGTTTGAATGGAGCTTGGACTATACTATTTCCGCAAGTGATGCGGTGCGGTGTAGTAGGGACTGTTGTGTTAGCCCAGAAAAAGATCATCTTGAAAGAGTGATGCAGGAGCTTAGTTGATGCACGTTTGCCAAAAATATGAGGGCGGCGAACGATTTACTCGCCGCCGCCCTCACGTCTTATTTAGTCTGCAAAGCTTTGATCAACCTTCAACGCTGACGGCAACTTCGAGGCCATGCTCCTTGAGCAGGGCGTGGCGACGTGCAGCCTTGTGATCTTCTGCGACCATTTCCGCGCACATTTCCTGCACTGTGATTTCCGGCGTCCAGCCGAGCAGTTCCTTGGCTTTGGCCGGATCGCCCAGCAGGGTATCGACTTCAGCGGGGCGGAAGTAGCGCGGGTCGATGCGCATGATCACGTCACCAACGTCCAGAGCCGGTGCGAGATTGCCCTCGATGGCCGCTACGGTTGCGATTTCATCGACGCCTTCGCCGGAAAACTCGAGAGTCAGTCCCAGTTCCTTGGCTGCCCATGCAATGAACTGACGCACCGAATATTGAACGCCGGTGGCGATGACGAAGTCTCGCGCTTCTTCCTGCTGCAGCATCATCCACTGCATGCGCACGTAGTCCTTCGCGTGGCCCCAGTCGCGCAGCGAGTCGATGTTGCCCATGTACAGGCACGGCTCGAGGCCGAGCGCTATGTTGGCGAGGCCGCGCGTGATTTTTCGCGTCACGAACGTCTCGCCGCGGCGAGGGGATTCGTGATTGAAGAGCACGCCGTTGCAGGCATACATGCCATAGGCTTCACGATAGTTCACTGTGATCCAATAGGCATACAGTTTTGCTACCGCGTACGGCGAGCGGGGGTAGAACGGGGTGGTCTCGCGTTGCGGGATTTCCTGGACCAAGCCGTAGAGTTCTGAGGTCGACGCCTGGTAGAAACGGGTCTTCTTTTCGAGGCCAAGGAACCGGATCGCCTCGAGCAGGCGCAGCGTGCCGATCCCATCGACGTCGGCGGTATATTCGGGTGCCTCGAAGCTGACTGCGACGTGGCTTTGCGCGCCCAGATTGTAAACTTCATCTGGTTCGATGTCGCGGATAAGCCGGGTCAGGTTCGACGTGTCACTCAAATCACCGTAATGGAGCTTGAAGCGGGTACCATGCTGATGGCGATCCTCGTAAATATGATCGACGCGGGCGGTGTTGAAAAGGGAAGCGCGGCGCTTGATGCCGTGAACTTCGTATCCTTTTTCAAGGAGGAATTCTGCAAGGTACGATCCATCCTGGCCCGTCACGCCCGTAATTAATGCCGTCTTGGTCATCTGCGCCGCATTCCTATGTGACTCTCCCAAAGGAGATAATCCGGATGCGCAAATGCTGCAATGCAAAACGGTGGTTAAAATCCGGGTTGGACTAATTGTTTTTAATTTTTCGACTATCAATACTGCGCCCGCGTGTCTCCGATCCGGCGCTGAGCGGCCGATCATATCCGCCCGAAGGAAAAGGAGCATACCCGAGATCATGCCGCCAAGGCTGCTACGAGCATCCATCGCGCCGCTCTCGCGTTGAACCGGTAGTTCTTCGAGGCGTCCAGTTGAGACACCGCCCACAGCTGCAAATAAATTCGGCGCCTCGAATCATAAGCGGTATGCAATCGATTGGCGTGGGTGTGCCGCGCCTTCTTCAGATGGTGCCGGCCGACCGCTTAGGGTCCATTCGGTGGGATACCTTCGACGCATTGACCACCTCGATCAGCTCCGCATCCAGGCGTGAGAGTATCTGATCCTTGGCCCAACGCTTTTCCGCCCGCTGACGGCCGTTTTCCCCATAGTGCGCTGCAACAGCTGGATTATCGAGCAGCGACTCGATCCCTTCGGCAAACGCCTTCGCAGAACCGGGTTGGGTAATGATCCCGCAATCGACGATCTCTTCGGCTAAACCAGTGCCAGGTTCGGCAGTGGCCACGACAGGCCGACCCGATGCGAGCATATTCGTCAGTTTTGAAGGCAAGACCAAATCGGCTGCACCTGCGAGTTGCGGCATAAGATGTACTGTCGCCAGACCCAGCAGCTCATTGAGGCGCTCGCGATCCTGAAGATCATGAAATTGGATATTGGTAAGGTCGCCGGCCAATTCTTCCAGCGCGGCGCGGTTCGGTCCCTGGCCGCAGATTATGAAAGTCAAATCGGTGCGATTACGTAGCAGCCGGGCGGCATCGAGCACGATGTCTATACCCTGCTTGTTCGCGATATTGCCGGAGTATAGCGCCACGTAAGGCGTGGTGACGTCCCATCTCGCTTTGTAGGGCGACTGTCCCTGATAGGGAGTAATCGCCGCTATATCCGCCCAGTTACGTAATTCATGGATGCGTGAGCGGGGTACACCCTTCTCGGCCAGCTTGGCGCACATCTGTGGCGAGATCGAACTGACATGGTCAAACAGGCCGATAACGCGCTGTTCGAACCATCGCCCCAGCTTCGCAAGCCCCCCACCATCGCCGACCAGACCCGTCGCAAGCGCCGCCTCTATTTCGAAGTCCTGAATATGGAGCCAGCATTGGGCGCCGCTCAGTCGGGACACCAGCCATGCGACTGGAGCGCTTATCAGTGAGGGGGCGACCGTGAAAACCAGGTCCGGCCGCTTGCGTCCCAGCGCTGCAGCCACCATCGGCGGCAGCGCTGTTGCTAAAAACGAAATGTGGTGGATCAACCGGCGCATGCCGCTTGGTTTGGCGGGCACATAGATTGGGCAGCGGATAATATCGACGCCGCCTTCTACGGATTGTCGCCAGCCTTTGCCGACATAGGTGGCATGGACCTTCCAGGCAGGATAGTAGGGTACGGCGACGACCGCGCGTACGTCGTAACCCGCTTTTACCCAAGCTTTGGTCATGTCTCCGCTGTAGAGACCGATACCGATTTCCTCGGGAGCGTAATTCAGTCCGAGAAACAGAATGCGCATCAGGCCATGGCCGACTTGTGGTCAAGGAACCAATCGTAGGCGGATTGAATTCCCTCAAGAAGCCCGATCGAAGGGCTCCATCCCATCGAACGCAGCTTGTCGGCGCTCATGAGTTTGCGCGGCGTCCCGTCCGGTTTGGTCTCGTCTTTGATGATCTCGCCATCGAAGCCGATTGCCTTCATCACCATCTCGGTTAGTTCGAGGATCGTCACATCGTCACCGGAGCCGATGTTAACATGCTCGTGGCCGGAATATTTCTTCAGCAACATGATGCAGGCGTCTGCCAGGTCGTCGACGTGCAGGAACTCCCTTCTCGGTGAACCCGACCCCCAGATTTCTATCGAGGGGGCGCCGATGCGCTTTGCCTCATGCGTTTTGCGGATGAGGGCGGGCATGACGTGACTGGATGTAAGGTCGAAATTGTCTCCGGGGCCATAAAGATTTGTAGGCATCGCCGAAATGTAGTCCAGGCCATATTCCTTTCGGTAGGCTTGGCAGAGCTTGATTCCTGCAATCTTGGCGATTGCATACCACTCGTTCGTGGGCTCGAGGGGGCCTGTTAGCAAGGCGTCTTCGGTGATGGGTTGTTCCGCGAACTTGGGGTAAATGCACGATGATCCGAGGAACAGCAGCTTTTCGACACCAACCTGCCGCGAGCTTTCGATGACGTTGGCCTCGATCATCAGGTTATCGTAGAGAAACTGCCCCGGGTACGTGTCGTTCGCAAGAATCCCGCCAACTTTCGCGGCGGCAACCAAGACGGCATCCGGACGACTGGCATTCATCCAGTCCCGGACGGCGGACTGCTCGCGCAAATCCACGCGCGTTGCGGGGAAGATGACTTCACATTTCTCGGCAGCAAGGCGGCGGACAAGAGCTGACCCGACCATACCCTTGTGTCCCGCAACGTAAACTTTCTTGCCGGCAAGATCGTAAGTCGGTCCGCTCATGATTCTCTTCCAATTTTTTGCAGCGCAATAAGGACTACCGCTTAGTGCGCCGTTAGGCAATTGCAGGAATGAATTCTAACCATTCAGGCACGGCAGCGACTGCGTCGGACCGGCGTTGGATTCAGTCTCCATGCTGCATGTCGACCGTTTCAGGCGCTCT
>NZ_JABXWS010000055.1:0-18691 GCF_015594425.1 Novosphingobium sp. HR1a | reverse complement strand
AAGTGCCTGACTCGGAAGTTCCTCAACCGTAGCAATACCTTGCAGTTCTGCGGGTGAGCATGCGGATGGAGGCGATGGTGGCCCACGCCGTTGACGATGCGATGGTGGCTTCCCAGTCTTTGGCGAGGCGGCGGCATCGGCCAAGCCAAGCGAAGGTGCGTTCGACGACCCATCGCCGAGGGAGAACCTGGAAGCCCTTTGCCTTGTCAGAGCGCTTGATGATCTCGATCGTCCAGGTTCCCGATCCAAGGAGGCCTGCACGGAGCTTGTCGCCGGCATAGCCTCCATCCGCAAAGACATGGCGTAGCCACGGGAAACGTTTGCGCACGGTCTTGAGGACATCGACGGCACCATCGCGGTCCTGAATATCGGCGGTGTGGACGAGGATGAATATGAGAAAGCCGCAAGTGTCCGTCAGGATGTGGCGCTTGCGGCCCTTGATCTTCTTGCCCGCGTCATACCCGCAAGGGCCGCCGCTTTCGGTGGTTTTCACTGATTGGCTGTCGATCACACCGGCACTCGGCGAGGCGTCGCGCCCTTCGATCTCGCGCAGGTTCATTACCAGCACCGTGTTCATGGCTTGGAGCAGACCGGTGTTGCGCCACGCGTAGAAGTAGCGCTGCACCGTCGAGACCGGTGGAAAGCATTTGGGCAGAAGCCTCCAAGCGCAGCCGCTTGCCGCAATGTAAAGCAAGGCATTCATCACTTCGCGCATGTCCGTCGTGCGACGTCGACCTCCGCGCTTGGCTGGCGGGATAAACGGCGCCGCCAATTCCCACTGCCGCTCCGTCATATCGCTGGAGTAGCGCAATCCTTTCCGGCTATGCTCCTGCCGGGCAACACCAGTCCATGCCATTGATCACTCCATCTCTCGCAGGAAGGCGTGAATCATAAATGGCTGGTATTACTCAACAACTTTCGGGGCGGGCTCTGAGTTAGTCGGATCCAAATAGGTCGCGCGTGAAGACCTTGTCTTTCACATCGTCGATGTCTGTGGTCATACGGTTGGCGACTATGACGTCGCACTCTCGCTTGAAGGCCGCAAGATCGCGCAGAATTTTGGAGCCATAAAACTCATCGGCCTGCATAGAGGGTTCATAGATCACCACTTCGATCCCTTTCGCCTTAATGCGTTTCATGATCCCTTGGATCGACGACTGTCTGAAATTATCAGACCCCGCCTTCATGACGAGCCGGAAAACGCCAACCTTTCTAGGTTTCTTCGCGATTATCTGGTCGGCGAGAAAGTCCTTGCGAGTACGGTTGGCGTCCACGATCGCTCGGATCAGGTTTTGCGGAACGTCCGAATAGTTCGCAAGCAACTGCTTGGTGTCCTTCGGCAAGCAATACCCGCCATAACCAAAGCTCGGATTGTTGTAATGCGCCCCAATCCTAGGGTCGAGGCCGATTCCGCTGATAATCTGGCGCGTATCCATACTCCCCGCGATGGCGTAGCTATCCAGTTCGTTGAAAAATGCGACGCGCATTGCGAGATAGGTGTTGGCAAACAGCTTTATCGCTTCCGCTTCGCGGGCGTCGGTAAACAGTACTTCAATATCGGCCTTGACGGCGCCGTTGCGCAGTAGGTCTGCGAAGATGCGGGCGCGCTCGGATCGTTCGCCGACGATTATGCGCGACGGATACAAATTATCATAGAGCGCGCGGCCCTCCCGCAAGAATTCGGGGCTGAAAATAACCTGTTCGGTTCCAAGGCGTTGGCGGGTCTCATCGACAAATCCAACAGGGACAGTGGATTTAACGACAATGGTTGCCTCCGGATTGATCGCAATGGCGGCCTGGATCACGGCCTCCACTGAAGAGGTGTCGAACTTATTCGTTTCGGGGTCGTAATTGGTGGGGGTGGCGACAATTACATACACCGCGTCTTTTAAAGCGTTTTCGGCGTCCAGCGTCGCCACAAGATCAAGCTTTCGCGTGGCGAGAAAATCTTCCAGTTCGGCGTCAACAATCGGGGATTTGCGAGCGTTGAGCAAATTGACGCGTTCCGCTACAAGATCCATCGCTACGACTTGATTATGCTGGGCAAGTAGAGCCGCATTCGAAAGGCCGACGTAGCCCAGACCAAAAACTGCAATCTTCATTTGCGGGGTGCCTCGTGAGCATAATTTTACGCAAGTTTCTAGACAGACGTATTTCTGGACAATAGGCGCTCATATACACGCCACATCCTGCATCTGTCCAATCACTCGCTCCGGTCTATTCCGCGTTGCAGCACTGCCCGTCAACGCCTTTGTCTCCGAGCACAAACGCGGTTCCTTCCGCTTCGGAAGGGGGCGGATGGTAGAAGGCTCGGCATCAGTATGCGCGCACCCGGCGAAGCTCGGCGTTTTTCCTATTGAACTGATGCGGTCGTCTAATCGCAACTCCGTTGGTAAGCAGATTTTGAGCTGACATGACGTGCTCCCCTGATTGTTACCAGTCAGAGGTAGAGTCCGGCTCCTTCATGATGGTTGGGTGAGGTGATGGCAACCTGTCCGGGGGCATGCCCCCGGACAGGTTGGCCGGCTTTCTCGGCGGGGGTTCTCCCGCCCAGTTTCGAGTGTGGCCTGACGTAGTTGTAATCGTGCCGCCAGGCATCGAGCACGAAGCGAGCATGCGGCAGCGACGTGTGAACAGGGTCTCGTTGAGGCATTCGTCGCGCAGACGCCCGTTGAAGCTCTCGACGAAGCCGTTTTGCATCGGCTTGCCGGGTGCGATATAATGCCACTCGACCCGCCGTTCCTGCGACCAGCGCAGGATGGCCGACGAGGTCAGCTCGGTGCCGCTGTCGCTGACCACCGTATGCGGCTTGCCGCGTATCCCGATCAGCCGCGTCAGCTCCCGCGCGACCCGCACACCCGACAGCGACGTGTCGGCCACCAGCGCCAGGCATTCCCGCGTGTAGTCGTCGACCACGCACAGGATGCGGAACCGCCGGCTGCACGTCAGGGTGTCGGAGACGAAGTCGAGCGACCAACGCTGGTTCGGCCTGTCCGGCAGCACCATCGGGGCCCGCGTGCCCAGGGCGCGCTTGCGGCCGCCACGGCGACGGACCCGCAGGTTCTCCTCGCGATAGACCCGCAGCAGCTTCTTGTGGTTGGGCGTCATGCCCTCGCGAGCCAGAAGATACCCGAGACGCCGATAGCCGAAGCGGCGACGCTCGGCCGCCAACTCGCGCAGCCGCTGTCGCAGCGGACCATCGTCCGGACGCGACGATCGATACCGGATGACCCGCCGGCTCACGCCAACCAGGTTGCACGCCCGAGCACACACTGAACAGGTACTGAGCCTAGCTCGTCGCAAGCACGCCAGAAAACCTGGGAAAAGCCCTTCCCTAGATACGCTTGACGCAGCTGAGATGGACTGAAATTATCGAGTTGCGACGACTGCGAACGCGTTGAAGATTGGCGCGGTCTTCAAGATGTCTTGCCAGAGACCTTTGGAGCGGGAGTATCCAACCATTACCACGTCGCCATCCAGGATCATCGGATCTGGGGTTAGCCCGACACGAATCTCTTTTAGATTGAAGCGCGCGACCATCCGCTGATCATTGATAGTTCGGAACACCACGATTTCATTCAACTTCGCAGTCGCCGTGGGGCTTTCGGCCCGTGCAAGCGCAGCAAGTAATGTGGTGCGCCCATCGATTTCATAAACGCCCGGTTTCTCAACCTCGCCTTCCACCGAAACATAGCTAGGCGCTGGTTCCTTTACGGAAACCGCTACCTGCGGATTTTTTATGTATCGCGTGCCAAGCCGAGCTGCGATGTCAGATGACAATTCGTCTACGCTCCGACCTTCGGCCTTCACCGATCCAATCAGCGGTATCTGGATCATTCCGACATCATCTACGCGCAGTTCGTCCTGGGAGATGTCAGGCTCGTTGAAGACACGCAAAGTAAGCTTGTCCTTGGGACGTACCGGATAGGCGTTGGGAACGGGAACTGTCGGAGGAATTACCTGATAGGCTGCGGAACCTCGTGGCAAGCTGGGGTTGTTTGAAGTGCTGGCGCAGCCTCCGAGAGCGGAGCCTGCAACTATGCTGCCGAGCGTGAGCGCGATCTTGAACGTTTGCACTACTGAAGGTCTCCATGCAGTCATGGCTGATTGAGGTTCACGCGTAGTCAGGACGAGGGGCTTGCGCAAGCCTGAGGTGGTGCCGGTTTTTCGGACAGGGTCGTTTAATCGCAAAGAGGTCAAGGGGTCGAAGGACTGCTTCGCGACAAGACCCGTCCGTCGCGGATCCCGCCCTTGGCTCCCGAGGTGACCGACCGGGTCGTTGCTCGGACGCTCGAAGATCCGCCCGGCAAGACCACCCATTGGACGGCGCTGATGATGGCGAGCGAGGTTGGGATCAGCGTCAGTTCGGTGCAGCGGATCTGGCGATCTCATGGCCTGCAACCCCACCGCGTTCGCCAATTCAAGCTATCGAATGATCCGAAGTTTGTCGAAAAGCTTCGCGATGTCGTCGGGCTATATGTCTCGCCGCCCGCGCACGCGATCGTGCTGTCATTCGACGAAAAAAGCCAAATCCAAGCGCTCGATCGCTCGCAGCCTGGCCTCCCGCCCAAGAAGGGACGGGCCGGAACCATGACCCACGATTACAAGCGCAATGGCACAACCACGCTCTTTGCTGCGCTCAACGTGCTCGATGGCACCGTAATCGGCCGCAACATGCAGCGGCACCGTCATCAGGAATTCATCCGTTTTCTGAACCTGATCGAAGCACAGGTGCCCGCAGGAAAGGCGATCCACGTCATCCTCGATAACTACGCTGCCCACAAGCATCCCAAAGTGCGCGAGTGGCTCGGCCGGCACCCGCGCTTTACCTTCCACTTTACGCCAACCTCATGCTCATGGCTGAATGCCGTTGAGGGCTTCTTCGCCAAGCTGACCAACCGCCGTCTCAAACGCGGCGTCTTCCACTCGCTCATCGACCTCCAGGCGGCCATCAACCGCTTCCTTGTCGAGCACAATGAAAGCCCAAAGCCATTCGTCTGGACCGCAGACCCAGATAAGATCATCGCCGCCGTCAGGCGCGGGCATCAAGTGTTAGATTCCTGCCACTAGAATACGCACATCAATGCCTTGCGCACCGCCTCACCGGCGATTGCGCAGGCTGCTGATCTCCGACGCGAGTTCCATGACTTACTGGTCGAGCGCAAAGCCGACACACTCGATGGATGGTTGGCATCCGCTCTTGAAAGCCCCATCGCGTCCTTTGCTCGCGGCCTCATGCGCGATTTAGACGCTGTCCGTGCCGCGATCGACCTTCCACGGAGTACGGGGCCAGTCGAAGGGAAAATCAACAAGATCAAGCTCATCAAGCGGTCGATGTATGGCCGCGCGGGCTTGGATCTCCTGCGACTCGCGTGATGGCCTGAACAGCGCCAAAAGTGCGAGAGAGCCCACATCTCGGGAACGTTCGGTGCCCGTTGACACCCGTCAACCTTATCAGAAGCTATTGCTACGGAAAACCACGGAGGAGAAACACCGCATTTGGTTTTGCGTTTCATTGTGCGCTGCGGTAGGGCAGCACGGAGATCACGTCGACAGTCAATTTTAGGAGGCAGTATGAAGCTTGCGCTTGCTTTTGGGGCAATGACGGCCGCCTTCCCTATTGTTTCCCCGCTAGCTGCATAAGCTGGCTCCACTAAATTGCATGCTGCTGGAGCTGTTGCCAAAGTATCGTCCGGAGCGGGGCGCCAGTCGATGGCCGTTCGTAGCAGGGCAAAGCTTCCGGTGACAAATCGAACCGTCTTGATCTTTTCTGGGCAATTGGGCTCCTGTTTCTTGGTTAGGTCAAGGGTGGAGCGCTTTCTGTCTCCCATCGTCTTGAATGTTTAGGAGCGGTCTGCTGGTGCAAAGGGGCCTAAAGGATCGTGGTAGCGCCGGTTGGATGTCATCGGAACATCGTACCCTAGTAGCTGCTGTGTTGCTGATCGTTGCTGTCTGTTTTGGCGGCGGCGGGTCCGCTGCCGGAGTAGCGAACCTTGTGGTTCAGCTTGCGGCCCTCGCGGTGCTGGCATTTCATAGGCGTGCTCTTTTGGAATTTTTTAGCCAAGCGCCGCGCGCATTTGCGATAGTGCTCGTGGTCACCATTCTCCTGCCGCTAGTGCAGTGCATTCCGCTCCCGCCATTGGTTTGGCAACAACTGCCCGGCAGGAATCTGGCAGTTCAGTCGCTTGCTCTCGTCGGCCATACGAATGATTGGATGCCGTTTTCCTTGAACGTGCGCCGAACCTTCATCGCTTTTCTGTCGTTAATGCCGCCATTAGCAATTCTTATCTTGACTTGGCGAGCAAACGACTCCGTTTTCCGAACACTACTGATTGTTTTGGTGGGCTCCTGCATCATGGAGATCATTCTTGGGACACAGCAGTTGGCATTCGGAAACCGCCAATTCATGTTGTACGCGGAGGCGGTCGGCTCGCAAGATCTTCATGGCACTTTCGCCAATCGCAACACCGCCGGATTATTTATGAACGTTGCCCTTTGTGCGGTAATCGGCCTGCTTTGGCGGCCACTTCATAACCCCTTGCACCTCATGATTGGTGTCGCCCTTGGTATTTTATTTGGACTGGGACTGTTTCTGACGCAATCGCGCTCAAGCATGACGCTCGTTGTCGTTCCAGCCGCGATGCTTTTTGTGTATCTTTGGGCGTTGCGCCATGCATTATTCGCGCACCGCTCCCGTGTAATCGCCTTGGCCGCTGGGCTCGGGCTCGTCACGGCTACAACCTGCTTGTTGGCGGACAATGTCAAGATTCAGCGCAGCCTATCACGGTTCGATACGATGGAGGATGCCAGGCCAGCGATTTGGCAGGACACTCAGTTATCAATCGCGCGATTTTGGCCGGTAGGTAGCGGCATAGGCACATTTGATGAAGTGTTCCAACTCGACGAATCGCTCGAGAATCTGAGCCCTGGAAGAGCGGCCCGCGCGCATAACGAGTATCTCGAAATTACGCTCGAATCAGGTGTAATGGGGCCATTTTTGGTCGGCAGCTGGATCATCGTCATGGTTATTGCGGCATGGCGTGCCGTCCGTAAGTCGACTGACCGCGGTCCTAGGGTTGCTGCCTCGGCCGTTTTCATGCTTTTGGCGTTTCAGTCGATTTTGGATTATCCCTTGCGCAGCCAGACTCTGCTATGCGTGGCAGGACTGATGCTTGGGATTTTGCTTTCGCGGACCACTGCTGATACGAAGGTGGAGGCAAGGAAGCGGTAGCTTGCAGTTTGCGGAAAATCTGCAACTTGAAGGCTGTGAGTGAACTCGATGTGGCGCATTCCTTTGCGCCGCAATTAAATGGCGGGGAAAGACTTGCAAAACGTTGGTTTCGACAGGGATGTCGTCGAAGGCAGTCCCGAAGATTACGGGGATGGTCCCGATTTTGCGGCCGTCTTCAAGACTGTCCTTCAGGCGATCCGTCGTAACATTGTGCTGATCGGTGCTATTTTGCTTGGCACGATGATCGCCGGTGTAGGCCTTACTCTTCTCATTACGCCAAAGTATAAGGCGAATGCGCGGGTTTTGATCGAGGACCAAGCCGATCAAATCATCGAAGGTAGCGAACTGCAAAAAGTAGGGGCGAGTTGGGACACCGATCGTTTCCTGAAAACGCAACTCGGTATCATCCAAAGTCGATCGCTTGCCCGCCTCGTAGTCCAAAGCGGAGGCCTCGATCGGGATCCTCAGTTTTTTGAGGCGTTTGGCGCGGCAGTGCCGGCGGAGGCCGATACCAGCGGCAAGCATTTTGCGGCATCGCGTCAGGAGTCAGCGGTCAACATTCTCCTTGACGGTCTCCAAGTTGATCTCCCTCCCGACAGCCGTATCGCGACAATAATTATCACCAGCCGTGACGCGCATCTGGCTGAAAAAGTTGCAAACCTTTATGCCGACCGCTTCGTTGAGTATAATCTGAACCAGAAGTATCAAAGTTCGGCCTATGCTCGAAGGTTTCTTGGCGACCAGCTTTCCGAGGCGCGCGCCAAACTGACTCAGTCCGAGCGCGACCTTAACCAGTACGCTCGAGCGGCAGGCCTGATCCGTGTCACTAGCCAAGGCGAAGGGGGGACGCAGGAAGCAGCCCTGTCCGTTACAAACAGTACGTTGATGCAATTGAACGATTCGGCTTCAAAGGCGGTGGCTGAGCGCATTGCGGCAGAAGATCGCTGGAACATTTTGGCAAAGCAGCCTGCCTTGAGCGTACCTGAAGTCAATACGAACTCGGCCGTCCAGCAACTCATTAGCGAGAAGACAAAGATTGAGGGCGACCTGGCGGAGGAGCAATCTCGCCACCTTGAGGGGTATTCCACCGTCAAGTCGAAGCGTGCCCAGATCGCGGAACTCGATCGCCGTATCAACATGCTTGCAGAAACAATCAAGAAGACTTCATACTTGGATTATCAGTCTGCGCTGGAACGTGAGAAGTCGCTCACCGGTCAAGTCGAAACCTTGCGTAACGAGGCGCTTGGCGAGCAAGATCGCGGTGTTCAGTATTCAGTATTGAAGCGAGTAGCCGACACAAACCGTGCGCTCTACGAAACGCTACTTTCGCGCTACAATCAGATCAGCGCTACGGCTGGAGCATCCAACAACAATATCACCATCGTTGATCGAGCAGAAACTCCGCGAAACCCTGCGTCGCCAAGGCTAGTGATCAATCTCGCGATTGCATTCATTCTAGGCATCATTTTCGCGGTCGCGGCAGTGTTTTTGCGTGAGATATTCGACGATGCCATTCGCACGCCGGAGGACGTCGAACGCAAACTCGACATGCGTCTCCTCGGTCTCATCCCGAAAATGAAGGACGGCGAGGACGTCGACGAGACGATTGCAAATCGGCGATCCGGTGCCAGCGAGGCATACCGTTCGCTGGTTACGAACTTGCGTTATTCGACTGCGACAGGGCTCCCCCAGGTGCTGTGTATCACCAGTGCGCGCGAAGGCGAGGGTAAGTCTACTACGGCGCGGACCGTTGCTCGCGACATCGCGAGCCTTGGTAAAAAGGTGCTGCTTGTAGATATGGACCTCAGGCGTCCGACTCTGCACCGCATAATGGGTACAGACGGCAAATCTGGTCTGACTGACCTCCTTACAGGTAACAAGAGTTTCGATCAGGTCGTGGTACGATCTGAAATTGATAATCTCGATTACATCTCTGGTTTGCCCACTCCCCCCGACCCGGCTCTCATTTTGTCCGGTGAGGGCGTTCCTACTTTCTTCAAGCAAGCCCGTGAACGATACGAAGCCGTTATCGTTGACTCGGCACCTTTGCTGGGCCTGTCTGACGCAGTGATCCTTGCAAGTCATGCTGACGGTATACTCTTCGTCATTGATGGCTCGGGCTTCCACCGCGGCGCCGTCAAGGCGGCGCTGCGCCGTCTTGCTCTCATCAACGCCAATATTCTGGGCGTTGTGTTGAACCGCTTCGAGCCTAGGGTTGGAGACGACGAGTACGCGTATTACGCTTACAATTATTACAGTTACGGTTCGAGTGAGAAGTGAAAGGGCGGGCGGTGACGCGCAAGTCCGTTAGCATCGCTTTTGACTTGGCTTGGTATTCGGTCATAGCTGTCATCGCTTTCTTTGCTGTCTGTGTCGAACTCGATCGTCAAGGTCGGTTCGACCTTCGGACAGCGAAGATGGTTCCCGATCTGATTAAGGGCGATGCACTAGAAAATCTCGCTAAGGTTGCATTCGAGCGCAATGAAAGCGTGCAAGGCCAAGATCTTGCTCGTAAATTAGTTGAACGGCGCCCCATTCCCGCTGAATCACTATCATTATATGCAGGCGGACTGTTGATGAATGGCGAGGAGGAAGCTGGTTTAGCGGCTCTCCAGATTGCAGCAGGTCGTGGGTGGCGCGATCGCTTTGTCCAGCGTGTCGTGGTCTTATCGGCACTGAACCACGATACTCCAGAAATTGCGGCAAATCGGGTAGTGGCTTTGTGGCGAATAGGCGAACGGGCCGACTGGCTCAAGGGTCTGACCCGGGCGACTCTTGAGGAGCCTGGCGGTCTTTCAGCGTTCGAAAGCACGTTGATTGAGGACGATAGATATCTGGATACCGATTTCTTAGGTTGGGCCGCTACGAGCTTGCCGGAACGGACAGTTAATCGACTGGCGAGACGAATTGCGGCAAACCGCAGTAAATTCGACTGTTCAAAGTTTTCAGTGCAGGCGTATGGTCTCGTGAGGAGCGGCAGAGGCAGTTCTGCATCGAATGTATGGGACGCATTGTGTTCATCCCGGCGTCGCTCGTCTCTGAACAATATCGCCTTTGCGCCTATGTCTGTCCTTCCCGGCCCCTTCGACTGGCGCTATCCCGAAAACGCTGGCGTGGATGTCGATATCCGACAGGAACGTGAAGATGCTGTCCTGCATTACTCGAGCTCCGATCCTTTGTCTCAGGTGATCGCACGACGGTATCTGACCCTTGCCCCAGATAGCTACATAGCCAGAGTAGGTAGGGTCGCGAAACATTCCGATGCGAAGTGGCGCATCGTTTGCATCACTGCTGGTGGTCCGAAGCCCGAAGTAAAGTTAGACGCCGTAATTGACGGACAACGGTCTTTCGCCATTCCAACGACATGCCCCGTACAAGAGTTAAGCATTGTCGTGCAGGCAGGTGCAGGAGATATTGGCATGATACATTTGTCGCGCTTCGAAGAATGAGAGCGAGTTACGCGCATAACCAACCCCTTATCGGCTAAACGTTGATCCTCGTTCTAGTTGATTAACCGGAATGAAGAGTCCCCTCGCCGAAAACCCGGGCCTCTTGTACTGGCGAGTTGCAGGCCGGGGGTCAGTGGGGAAACGCCTGGCCGAAGGGCGATTTGAAAGACAAACGGGATTACCGTCTAACTCAGCGCCAAACCGAACAAGAAGTCGGGACTCTCTCACCTTGCCATTATTGCTTTGTCCGACGTGGACGCACAACAATGCGAAACTTTTCGGGTAGGACGGGTTGGTGGACGATACTCGTTTCTGATCCCTTCTGCACGGGCACACGTCGTTCGACATTGTTTCCTTGAGCAAGCAGTTTCAGGTCTCCGTCTGTTGCAGATATGACAGGTCCAATTGAACTCTCGCTTCTGAAAATAAGATTGTCGTACCAGACATTTCCTTCTGCTTTGCCATAATGGCCCGCATTGAGAGTTGCTAGCGCGGGATATTGGCTACGCCAAAGAGCCGATTGGGTGGGCATATTTTGCAGTTTACGCGTGAATTCGGCAAGACGGCCGATTTGCTTTGCGGCACCGCGGCTATCGAAAGACAAGGCGCCTCTGCGGCCAAAGGCGATGAGGTTGCCCACCACCCTATTGTCGCGACCGCCGCCGATGACCACACCGTAATCGCCACCAACGATCACATTGCCGCTGATGGTCGCGCTGCTGAACTGGTCGTCGAGATAAACGGCAGACAAGAAATGGGTCGCCCGGTCATCAGATCCAAGGTCGTGAATAAAGTTATCAGAGATGATGTTGCCGCGCTGGGTCCAATCCGCCCCCATGTAGATGGCGCCCGCGTCATCGGTGTCCTGCAGGACATGTTTGATCTCATTATCAGTGACGATATGGTTGTTACCGTCTAAGACAACTCCGGCATGTTTCCCATCGGCTATGACCGTTCCGGACAGGCGATTACCAACACCCAAGATATAGACGGCGGGCCGGTAGCTTGGCTCGAGACGGCCGAAGTCCGAGACATAGCCGTCAGCAAAGGCGTGGCCGCCCGGCGTCAGGGATTGCCGCACGCCGCCGCTGAGGACGACGCCACGTTCACCGATATGGCTGACGGAAGTTCGGGTGATTAGGACGTTTGTTCCTCCGTTTACGACGAGACCATCGCCTGCCGCATTGCTCAAGTGGCAATTATCGATCCGAATATCCTGAGCGCCGGAGATGGCCAGCAATTTGCCACCGCTCTGGGTTAGAGCAATATTGCTAATCGTGACATTGGCTGCATGATCCAACCGCACCAGTTCCTGCGCAAGGGTCGCTTCGAAGATTCTTGCACCGGCCATTGGAAGGAGGAGCGCTATTCGACGCGACGGTACGATCGCGATATGGCCTGGCGAAAGAATGGAAACGCCATTTTCGACCCAAAAACGCACGTGTGGTCGGATGGGCTGCTGGGACTGGAGCGCAGCGAGATGAAGGCCGTCCACAGCCATCGACTGTATCGGCAATCGCTCATATTCCCAGTCCGCGCCCCAATAGCCGGATGCCATCAGAGCTTCCTCGTTGTGGAGAAATTTCGGTGCTGTGGGAGGGAGGGGGATGATAGCGGAGTTGTTAGTTGAACCAACCGCGGTTGCGCCTATAGCTGAGCCGGCTAAGGGCCAGCGACTTAGCGGCAGCCAAGTGCCAGCTTGAAAGATTTGAACGCTTTTCACTGGCGTCGCAATATGCGGATTGCGCCGTTCGATCGAGAGGTCGCCTAGCGACATCGGCAGATCGAGAGCAAGCGTCCCTGAGGCTAAGGGAATGCCGGGCGCGTCAGCGATGCGGGCAGGGCGGGCGGTAAGTACAATGGCGCCTGTCAGTACGGTGCTGCCATCCGCGGCGCCCCGAATGAGAAGCGGATTTAGGGCGGTCCCACCATGAGTCGCATCTATGACGACCGGTGCGGTTAACCTCACAACACCCGGTGGAAGGACAAGTTCGAGCGCTTCGCTAGCGTTCATCCCGGATCTGAGGTCTGGCACCGCAGCGACAGCTGAAGCGAGCGTAGGGTAATCGGCGTTGCCAACTTGAACGACCCGCGCTTCTGCGGCATTTCCGGTCAAGGAGATGGCCAGCAGGTTTGTTCCCAAGCAGAAGATAGGTTTGAATGAGGATCGTCTGGCACGAATGGCCTTCATTGACACGTTCCCTTCCGGCGCTTAGCTCCATCGTTGGAAGCTATGGGCGAAATTTTCGGATAGCAATGCCATTAACTGGTGTGGGGGTTCCCATCGCAACTTTCCAAATTATTAGACAAGAACCCTCGTGCAGGGCGCCTTCTCGCGGCAGAGTTTTGCCGTGGAGATTAGACGTTTTGTTGCTGATGCTGATAATATTCATCCAAGTTGGCTATACTTATTGGCTGTCTGTAGCTGTTTTGAGCGCGTCGATCCTATTAATACGCTTGCGCCATCAATTGATTGCTGGCTTTAAAAGCCAGCCATGGGTGCCTTTTATATTCTTGCTAATGTTCTTGCCGCTGATTTTCGAGCGGAGCGTTGATTTCGACCATGATTTCTTGAGATCTGGGCGAGAAGCGCTGTTTGGAATCCTTATGCTGCTAATTGTCATTGGATCGCGGGTTCGTCCGCTTGCTGTAAATATGTCCAAGATTGCAGTATCTTTGGGGGTTGTTGCCGCTTTTCTGCTGACCTTGGTCATTATTCAGATCGGTGCGCTCAAGTCAGGCGTATATTTTGGCCTCCCCGAGGAAGCGTATGCCTTTGGCGACGACACTATTCCAGGCGCTCTCGATCTTATCTATTCGGACATCCGGCCGGCTGCGACATTTTCTGAACCAAGTTATTTAGCATTTATTTGCACATCGATACTTTTAATTCTCTTGTCTTTCTTTGACAGTACGAGGCGCATGCTGAGTTCAATTGTCATCGTCATAAGTGTCGGCATACTGTCGCGTGCGGCGAGCTTTGTCGTGTTCGGGGGGGGGCTCAGCGGGATATTTGTGACCCGCATCGTTAAAGGGCGAAACAAGCTTTTAATCCTCGGCTTCTTGGCATTGGGCGCTGTTGCGACCATCCTCATTCAAGCAACCCTTCTAGATGGTCGGCTAAATGTGGTCGATCGCGTGTTGCGCGGTGGCTCATCGACCGGCGATGCCTCCGTGTTCGATCGATTCTTTGGTCCGATGTATCTGATGCCCGAGTATTTGCCTACGTATCCCTTGGGTTTGCCGTCGTCTCTCGTTCAGCGGGCGATCTCGGCCGGCGCTGCGCAAATCGGAACAAATGGACCCGCTCTACTAATGAACGGTTTCTTCAATCTTCTGTTTCAATATGGTTTTTCTGGCTTCATTATCGCCTTGGCATTCTTGGTTCGGCGAGATATTATTGTTTCCATATATTTAATGTCTTGCATGATGTTCAATGGCGCATTTTTTGCAGTCGATAAGTTTGTCGTGATCAGCATGACTATTACAATTTACCATGCGATAATAAGCAGGAAGGGTGGGGTTTTTCGCTCGGCAACACGACGAACGGAGGTCGAGATGGCGTTTCCGAAGGCAAGGCTATTAAACGGTGAAATGGCAGGTGCACGGCTTCGTTCAGAGAAAGGGTCCTAGTTTTGCTAAGTGCGAATAAGGGGCGCAGCATCGCCGTGCTGGCGACATGCTTCAACCGGCGTGAGACCACGCTGGCGGCTCTTGCTGCTTTGCGTGAAGCTGCTGCGGGCCTCGATTATCACGTCTATCTGGTGGACGATGGCTCAACTGACGGGACCGGAGATGCAGTGCGCCAAAATTTCCCGGAGGTGACGGTCATTAATGGCAACGGATCGCTGTTTTGGAACGGAGGGATGCGAACGGCGTGGCAGACTGCGCTCGGTCAAGGCGCTGACTATTATCTCTTGTTCAACGACGATCTCGAACTGTCGGCGGACAGCCTTGCGCAATTGTTCAATTTTCAAAAGGAGATGGAGGCGGCACATGGTCCGAAGGTGATCAGTGTGGGCAAAGTGGTCGACCCCGATACCAGCAAAGTGACCTATGGCGGCTTTACGGTCGTACCAGGTCTGTCGCGATTGCGCTTTGTGCGTTCGCCGGATAACGGAAAGCCCTGCGACACGATGAACGGCAATTGTGTGCTGATCCCCGCGCAGGCTGTAGCGGAGGTGGGCATTTTGTCTGAAAAATATCGTCACCATACCGGTGACATTGATTATGGTTTGCGGGCGCGCAACGCCGGGTATCAGTTGTTTCAGTCGCGCGAGCCAGTGGGGCGGACACATTTCAACCACATCGCTCATGCCAAGGTCAGTACGTTGACTTGGGCTAATCGCAAGTTCATTTTTACTCACCCCAAAGGGATACCCGTTGGCGAATGGCTGCATTTTTGTCGCTCGCATGGTGGGTGGATGTGGCCAGTTAACTTCGCCGTACGCTATGCTAAAATCCTGCGATTGAGAGGCTAATGCGATGACAGCCTCCGCACCGCTTGATGCGAAAACTACTGAAACATGGCAAGGTGGTTCCACCTTCTCAATTTACAACAGGCTGTACCGACTGGCGTTCGGTATCGTTTGGGGACTGTTAGCCGCTTGGACCCCTCCGCCGCTGATGGGGTGGCGCCGCTGGTTGCTTCGCCGCTTCGGTGCAAAGTTAGCATCAACGGCCAAGGTCTATGGCAGTGCTCGTATATGGTGGCCAGGCAATCTGGTGATGGAAGAGCATTCAGCCATCGGTCCGCGCACCATCATCTATGCCATGGCGCCTATCAAAATCGGGGCGTATGCCGTTGTCTCGCAGGGGGCGCATCTGTGCGCCGGCACCCACGACATCGAAGATCCGCACTTTCAGTTGTGCGTCCGCCCGATCGAAGTGCAGCAGCGCGCATGGGTCGCTGCGGAGGCGTTCGTCGGTCCGGGGGTAACGGTTGGCGAGGGTGCCGTGCTGGGGGCGCGGGCCTGTGCAATGCGTAATCTGCAACCGTGGACGGTCTATTCTGGCAATCCGGCAGTTCCCGTCAAACCGCGTGCCTTGCGTTTCGATGACGCACCTGCCGCAAATCCTGTTTTCTCACAGCTTTCAAGGTGATGTTATGGTCAGTTTGAGTGCGCCGGCGGGACAGATGGCGATAGAATCCATTCCTTCAGATAAACTAGACCTGACAGTCCTTATCCTGACATTTAACGAATCTCGTCACATCGAGCGCAGTATTGCGAGCATCGCGGCCTTTGCGCGCGAAATTCTCGTAGTCGATAGCTTTTCGACCGATGATACTGTCGCCCTTGCCAAAAAAGCGGGGGCACGCGTTCTCGAGAACAAGTTCGTGAATTATTCCAAGCAGTTTCAGTGGGGCCTAGACAACGGCGGCATTACAACCGGTTGGGTTATGCGTCTCGATGCGGATGAAGTGATCGAAGCGGACTTGGGTGCGAAGCTCATGCGGGACCTGCCGATGCTGCCGGCGGATGTCGTGGGTATCAACTTTGATCGCAAGCATGTCTTCATGGGGCGCTGGATCAAGCACGGCGGTCGTTTCCCCTTGCGGCTGTTGCGCGTGTGGCGGGTCAACCATGGTAGGATCGAGGACCGCTGGATGGACGAGCATATCGTTGTCTGGGGTGGCCGTACCGTCACCTTTGACGGTGGTTTTTCGGACATCAATATCAACGATCTAACATTCTTTACGGAAAAGCATAATAAATACGCGACGAGAGAAGCGATCGACCAACTCAGCCAGAAATACGGCTTGTTCGTGCGCGATGAGGGTTTCTCGTCAGAGGCAGTTTCGCACCAGGCATTGATCAAACGATGGATGAAGGAAAATTTCTACAATAAATTACCATTTTGGGTTGGTCCTGCTGGATATTTTTTGTACAGATATTTTATACAGCTGGGATTTCTTGATGGTGCTCCTGGCTTAATTTATCATTTTTTGCAAGGATTCTGGTATCGTTTTCTGGTAGGTGCGAAGTTCGTAGAACTGCAAGCCGGTATTGCTGATTGCCGTAATAATAGTGAAAGAATTGCGCGCCTTACCCAATTGACCGGTCTGTCGATGGAGAAGTCGAATTGACCCGCATTTTACGCATAATAGCTTCAGCGGAGTTGCATGGCGGCGGCCCAATCGAAGGGGCGCGGCGTTTTGCAGAAGTCTGGGCTTCGGACGGTCATCGCCAGGATCTGCTGACCCTCGATCCTCCGGAGAGCAACCCCCTGCCGGACTATCCGGGCGAAGTGTTTCGTATTGGTCCGCCTCACGGTAGATCGCTGCTTCAACGCTACCGCTATGCGCCTGGGATGATTTCTTGGCTCAAGGAAAATGCGTCACGGTACGACGCGGTTATTGTCTCGGGTCTCTGGCGATATTTCGCACGCGGAGCAATGAAAGGACTTGCGCGCGGGCCAGTTCCCTATTTCGTGTTCACACATGGTATGTTGGACCCTTGGTTCAAGCGGACCGCACCTCTCAAGAATTGGGGCAAACAGATATCTTGGCTATGGGCAGAAGGGCCGCTGTTACGCCATGCGACTAACGTCTTGTTCACGACGGAAGAGGAGAAATTGCTGGCTGAAGGAGCCTTTTGGCCCTATTATGTAAAAGGACAAGTCGTAGGCTACGGCACTAGCGATGTGACGGGCGATCCAGCCACTCAGATTTCAGCGTTTCGCAGTCTGTTACCCGCTTTGGGCAGTCGCCGCTTCCTCCTTTTCCTTAGTCGGATTCATCCCAAGAAAGGCTGTGACCTTTTGATTGAGGCTTTTGCTACAATCGCTGCGGCTAATCCGTCGCTCGATTTGGTAATTGCTGGGCCTGATCAGGCGGGCTTAGTTAATGATCTTCGCTCGCGCACTATTGAACTGGGGGTAGAAGAGCGTATTCATTTCTCCGGCATGCTGAAGGGGGATGTGAAGACCGGCGCATTCCGCGCCGCCGAAGCGTTTGTTTTGCCATCTCATCAGGAGAATTTTGGCATCGTCGTGGCAGAGGCAATGGCATGCGGCACGCCCGTTCTTATCAGCAACAAAGTCAATATTTGGCGTGAGGTCGTAGCCGATCATGCAGGGCTTGTGGAAGACGACACGGTCGAGGGTACGAAGGCACTGCTAAATCATTTTATTGCCCTGACGTCGGACGAACAAAAGGCTATGGGTGATGCGGCGCGGGCTAGTTTTCTTACGCGCTTTCATGTAGTTCAAGCTGCTCGGAATCTGCTGAGTCACATCCAGCAGAAAATTGATGCATCGACAAGCTGACGCTGTTTTGCTCTTGCCTAACCCGGCTTATTCATGGGTCCGCCGCACTGGGTTGTACCAGGTTTGATTTGTCGGTGTGCGTGTAACGTGGGCGAGTTCCTTCGACGGCGTTTTTCACCGCGTCAGGATCGATGGGCCTTTCGGGGTTTAAGCTCAAAGGCGCGCGTTTTTTTTGCGGCACTGCCGCGCTGGCTATGGTGGCGCTGGCCTCAGGACAGGCTGAAGCGAAGGCGACGCGGATGCGCGAAGCGGTCTCGATGACGCAGGCGCGAGCTTGAGCAGCTACAGACGCAAGGTCGCGAACTGGGCGGTAGCCAGCACGGCGGCCTTGAGAATGTCCTGCTGGACGCGCCACAACAGCCAATAGGCAGCGTTGTGGAGGATGAGGCAGATCTCTGGTTGGCATTGGCTGGGCGGCACGATGTGTCCAATTGTGTGCTAACAAAATCGGGTGACCCACCCCCCGGAAAATCAGGCTGACGCACTCGATGGGATGACCCGCCGGGTGGCGGAACTGGAGGCCGAACTCGAGGCGGCCTCCAGGTTGTTGAAGACCTACAAGACCATGTTGTTCGGCTCGCGATCCGAAAAGGTGCGCATCGTTCGTAACCGCTGCACCGACCCCACGTATTCTGGTTGGTTTTTGAGGGGTAGATCTGCGCGAGACGTTGAGGATCTCGAGCAGTGGTTGACGAAATTGATGCGGTGCCAAACGTTGGTTTGACGTGTGCGTCGCACAGTG
>NZ_JABXWS010000054.1:0-6124 GCF_015594425.1 Novosphingobium sp. HR1a | reverse complement strand
CTAGCGTTCATGGCATGGACGCGCTGCTTCGTCCCTGTCGGGACGCGGACAGGATCATTCCGCTACACAGGCCGCATTGCCATCATTTCTCGGCAAGTGCGTTTAACACATTGGAAGATCCCGGCCCACGAAGACCTATCCTGCGGCGGGCGTGTCTCGACCGCGTAAACGACCCTGTACCCGACAAACGACATACCAGCGCGACTGATGCTGGCGCTGCTGAAAACCACGATCACCAAACCGACTGCGATCAAGCAATCGTAGACCGAGGAAGGCCGCGCCGGGTTCCCCTTGACCTCTTTGCGATTAAACGACCCTGTCCGAAAAACCGGCACCACCTCTACCTTGATCCGCGCATCGCTCCGTACTACAACAATACCTGTTTTAGGCCGTGGTGGCTATTGTTGGCCTACAGACGCCAAGAGTCGCTGGAAAATTGCTCTGAAGTGCTTCGGGATTGGACCGGTGCAGTAGTTTATGCAGCCGGGGCCGGAGCCCGCAATGATTTTTTGGCCGAACAAATTAGGGGTAGAGGGCTAAAGGCGGCGGTGGGCGTATACCGCTGGTGGTGAAGACTTGGTAATTTCCGACAGTTTTTGATCCAAGGCATTATGAAACGGTTCAAGGTCAAAGGAAACTGAAGCGGTGATCTACGAACCGATGATACGAAAGGGCATGTATTTTGGATCGAGAGTGCGGCGTGGTCTTTACAAGCGGGAATCCGCCAGCAACATCGCTAGCCGCATGACCACTGAGATCGCGGAGATAAAGGGCAAAGTGATAGCGCTCGGTTTGTTCGGATCGGATTGACTTTTTGCTGGCAATGTTGAACCGCTTGCCAAGGATGCCTTTGGCCATACTCCGCGAACTGCGTGTTCCTGTGGGTGACCTGTCAACACCGGTCGCGCGTGCGCACGACCGACGCCGTCGCGCTATGATGTCGGCGATGATGTCCGCCCTGGCGAAACTGGTATCGGTGGGGACAGCGCTCCTCACGGTGCCGCTCGCGCTTCATTACCTTGGCGTCGAGCGCTATGGCATGTGGATGATCTTAAGCTCGCTGGTCGCGATGCTATCCTTTGCTGATCTTGGTATTGGTAACGGTATCCTGAACACCGTCGCTGCGGCGCATGGCCGAGAGGATCGCACGGCGATGCGCGAGGGTATATCGAGCGGCTTTTTTGTGCTCAGTATGGTAGCGGCGTTAATCTTGCTCGTCTTTGCGCTGTTTTACCGTCACGTCGCGTGGCACGAGTTCTTCAATGTGCGCTCCCTGCGCGCCCGTGCCGAAGCCGGGCCGGCAATTGCGGCGTTTGTCATGTGCTTTGCAGTGGCCATTCCGGCAGGAGTGGTACAACGTGTGCAGATGGGACTGCAGCAAGGGTTTATCGCCAATCTGTGGCAATGCGGAGGCAGCGTTCTTGCCCTCATTGCGGTATTGACAGCTATTTATCTGCGCGCCGGTCTGCCTTGGCTGGTAATCGCTTTCCTCAGTGGTCCGCTCGCGGCTAATATCGTCAACAGTATCGTTTTTTTTTGGGTCCTCCGATCGGACATCCGCCCGAGCTGGGCCATGGCCAACAAGCAGAGCGGATTGAACGTAATCCGCACCGGTCTTCTTTTTCTGCTGCTGCAAGTGGCCGCGGCGATTACCTATAACAGCGACAACGTAATCATCGCTCAGCTGCTGGGTAGCGCAAGCGTGCCGCTTTATGCTGTACCCGAGCGGCTGTTCAGCCTCATCACCATGACTGCGACAATGGCGCTGAGCCCGCTTTGGCCAGCATACCGTGAATCTATTGCCCGCGGGGATGTGGAATGGGCGCGTCGGACTCTCATGAAATCACTCAAAGTTGCGATTGGCTATGCCGCAGTTCTTGCAATCTGCCTAATGATCTTGGGTCCTTGGATCATCCGTCTGTGGGTTGGTGAAGCGGTAAAGCCTCCGATTCTGCTCATCCTCGGGCTTGGGTTATGGAAGATCGTCGAGGCGGGTGGGCTGGCGCTCGGTATGTTCCTAAACGGAGCGCATGTAGTCAAAACTCAGGTCGTGTTTACAGGGCTGACGGCCGTGGTATCTATCACCGCCGAGATCATTCTAGTGAAGCAGATCGGCGTGGCTGGCGCGGTATGGGGTACGTTTTTCGCTTTTTCGCTATTCAGCATTCTTCCTTATGCCCTGCTCACGCCGAAATTGTTGCGGGTCATTGAACGGCAGAACGGAGCAATCAAATGAATCCGTGTGCCATGCTCCTTCGTGGGCTGACAGTGCCCATTGGCGTTTCCCGGAAAATTCTGCGGCAATGGCGGGCAAGCGCGAAACGCCGTCGCTGCATTGCTGATCCGCTTGCCGTTCTGCACGACCCATGTCGCATCAATAATCACCGTGAGCGAGAGGCCATCCAGATCGGAAGGGGAACACATGTTCTGGCCACTTTGCAGACATTGCCGCATGGCGGGGCAATCACCATAGGTCAAGATGCGTATTTGGGTGAGAATAGTTATATCTGGTCATCTCAAAGTATACGCATCGGAGATAGAGTTCTTATTTCTCATGGCGTTAACATTCATGACAATATATCTCACCCCATATCTGCTAAAGCTCGCCACAAACATTTTACCGGAATGGTTTCCGGCGAAGATTTCAGTCAGCTCGAAGGTGTGTCTTCAGCTCCGATCGACATCGGAGATGACGCTTGGATAGGATTTAACGCTACGATCCTGAAGGGCGTCACCATTGGTCGCGGAGCCATTGTGGGCGCTTCTACCTTGGTCACATGTGATGTGCCTGACTGGGTTATCGTCGCAGGCAATCCTGCACGAATCATTGGACAATCCAAAAAATGAGCGGATTGGGTTACGGCATGGACGTTTTGGTTACATGGGGCAGGCGAGCTATCCCCTCCCGCTTGTGGATGGGCATGCGAAGATTTCGCGACGCGACACATTGCAGGGCCGCCAAACGCACCAGCCTCGCACCCGGCAGCCTAGTCGGGAAACATTCGCAGGTACTTGGCTGGCGCTCGGTCAAGTTGGGACGCAATGCCGTGGTCGGTGACGGAGCAGTCCTCAACGTCAACCACCGTGGCCGCAACAGCGTCCAGATCGCCGTTGGCCATTCTAGCTTCGTCGGCGCTCGGTCTTTCTTCAGTCCCGCCGAGTTGATCGAGATCGGCGCATTCGCGCTGGTGGGTATCGACTGCAAGTTTCTGGGCGCAGGCCATCTCTATTCTGACCCGATGAAGCCTTATATCGCCACTGGCACCAGCACCGAAGGACGTATGGTAATTGGAACCAATTGCTGGCTTGGGGTCGGCGTGACTGTGCTCGGTTCCGTAACGATCGGCCATGGCAGCGTCATCGGCGCGAACAGCTTTGTTCGGTCTAACATTCCCCCATTCAGCATCGCTATCGGTGATCCGGCGAGAGTGATTCGCCGGTATGATCCGATCGGACGCGACTGGGTGGCTACTGATCAATTTACCCCCGAAATGGATGCAGCCTTGCCCGATCCGGAATCCTATCTTGCCGCGCTAGAGGCACAGCATCCGAACCTTGCCATCCCCGTCCTTGCCGCCGGACCATCGCAGGGAGATTTACCTTGATTGCTAGTTCGCCATCAACACCTACAAAGTCCGCCCTGGTCACCGGAGCGCATGGATTTATTGGGCGCCATATCGCACTGCAAATGGCGGCAGAAGGTTATCATGTCACTGGCCTCGGTCATGGAGACTGGGTGGGCGATTCGCCATCGGCATGGGGCATCGCTGACTGGCATAACGCTGACGTCGATGGAGATACGTTGGTGGAGCATGGCGGGGTGCCAGACCTCATCGCCCATTGCGCCGGATCCGGCTCGGTCCCGTATTCGCTCGAGCGTCCGCGCGAAGATTTCCGTCGCACGGTCGATGCGACGCTTGCGGTTCTCGACTTCGTGCGGATGCACGTGCCCGACGCGCGTCTCGTGCTGCCGTCAAGCGCCGCGGTCTACGGGCTGGTTGAAGAACTGCCGATCCAAGTTGATGCCCCACGGCGGCCCCTCTCGCCCTATGGCGTCCACAAGAAGATGGCGGAAGATCTTTGCCGCTCCTATGCTACCCATTTCGGTGTGCGGATTGCAATAGTTCGGTTGTTCAGTATCTATGGTCCCGGTCTGCGAAAGCAATTGCTGTGGGATGCCTGCAGTAAGATCATGAACGGTTCTGCTTCCTTTGGTGGGGATGGAACAGAGACTCGTGATTGGCTGCATGTTGAAGATGCTTCTCGGCTCCTATCGGCAGCGGCGGCCGTGGCTTCCACGGATTGCCCAATCTTTAATGGCGGCGTCGGGGAGGCGGTGAGCGTTCGGGCGGTTGTGGACCGACTTGTAGATCGTTTGGGCGGGACGCCGGCAATCTTCACAGGGCATATCCGACTTGGCGATCCGCGCCATTTTGTCGCCGATGTCAGCAGTACACTCTCTCTCGACTGGCGTTCGGAACACGCCCTAGAGGATGGGCTTGACGCTTATGCTGACTGGTTCAGGAGGCAAGCTGCATGATCCGCGTTGGCTTCATTCTCGCCAACAGTGCCAGTTGGACCGGCGGCCTCATATATCTTCGTAATCTGATCGGTGCAGTGATGGAACTGCCCGAACGCAAGATCGAGCCGGTTCTGATAATCGCACCCAATACGCCCGATGCGGATATCGCCGGGTTTGGTGCAATTGAGCTTATTCGCACGAGTTTGGTGGCTGGAAGATTACGGTATAAGATCGCGCGCAAAGCATCTGAGAAGATTTTACGTCGTAATATTCTGCTCGAGAACTTCCTGAAAAGGCATCGCATCGATGTCTTGTCTCATTCAGGTTATCTCGGGATGAATTCTTCTGTTCCCGCAATTGCTTGGCTCCCCGATTTTCAGCATGTCCGCATGCCAGAATTCTTTCAACAGGAAGAAGTGGCAGCTCGCGACAAGGGCTATAGTGCTACGGCGCGGTTTGCGCAGGCTATCCTGCTGTCAAGCGCCGATGCCCAGAAGGATCTTGCCCAGTTTGCACCGGAAGCGCTTGCCAATAGCCGCATCCTGCGCTTCATGGCAGGCATGGTGAAGCCAGACGATAAGCGTGGGCAGAATTTTCTAGTCGAGACTTATGGCATCGATCGACCCTATTTCTACCTCCCCAATCAGTTCTGGCGGCATAAAAACCATGCGTTGGTGATTGATGCACTGGGCATGCTGGCCAAGAGCGGAACTGCACCGTTGGTGGTTTGCAGCGGAAAAACTGAAGACCGGCGCAACCCTGAATATTTCGAGGCGTTGATGCACCATGCACACGAGGTTGGCGCGCGCCCCTATTTCAAGGTGCTGGGCCTTGTACCCTATGAGCACCTTTCAGTGCTCTCGCGGCATTCGGTGGCGATCATTAATCCCTCTCATTTCGAAGGGTGGAGCACCACGGTCGAGGAAGCGAAATCCATGGGCAAGGCGATCCTCCTTTCCGACATTCCGGTCCATCGAGAACAAGCTCCAGAGCGCGCGATTTACGTGGCGAAAGATGATCCCATGGCGATGGCAGAAGCTATGCTCGCGACGCTGGCGGCTTGGTCGCCTGGAGCGGAAGCGGAGGCAAACGCCACGGCAACAGCGGGCTTAAGTGCACGACGCATCGAGTTTGGCCAAACGTATCAGACGATCGTGCTGGAGGTTGCCAAACATCTTGATCGGGATCAGATACTGTGAGCCGCTGCAGTAGAAGTGGCCCGGCTCGTCTGAATAGCCTTTGACGTTTGATAAGTGGATCGTCTGCGCTTCCTCGATGATGGCCGGGTGTGCCTTTCGAACAATGCTGCAGAACGCGCGTTGCGCTGCGTGCCTCTTGGTCGGAAAGCCTGGCTATTCTGCGGCTCGGATCGCGGCGGACAACGCGCTGCCATCGCGTATTCTTTGATCCAGACCTGTCGCCTCAACGACATCGATCCTCAGGCATGGCTAGCCGATGTGCTCGCTCGCATCGCCAATCATCCCATCGCCAGCCTCGACGAATTGCTCCCGTGGAAGTGGCAACTTACGTCCACCTGATTGATGCTGATGCTGCGGCCTTCGGCGTATGGATACGCCGGCGCTATTATGGTCGTGCGGGAAA
>NZ_JABXWS010000183.1:0-203 GCF_015594425.1 Novosphingobium sp. HR1a | reverse complement strand
CCCCTCCAGCGTCAGCGATACGCCATTTGGCATCGACGCCTGCAGCCGCACTGACGGTACTAATCCCGCAGACCGGACCGCGATCCCACCAGTGTGTCGCTCCGCAGGCGCCGGAGACGTCTCCACCCGGATAAACGCCGACGGATCCGGCAACTGCCCCGTGCTCCGCTGCCCCTTCGCACTCTGGCGCTCCTGATACTTCC
>NZ_JABXWS010000053.1:0-8348 GCF_015594425.1 Novosphingobium sp. HR1a | reverse complement strand
GCGCGGCTTGGAGGAAAATCCGGGAATCACGTCATCAAGTATGTGCCAATTTTTTACGATGCTGATCAACGCATCGCAACGTGAGTAGCAGCAACATCATTGTCGGATTGGCGCCTCCCCCCGTAGGCAGCACAGAGGTTGCAAGCAGTTGCACGTTTGGCACTCCGAAGAGGTTCAAATCCGGGTCGACTGCCCCGAAGGATGGGTCGGCAGACATTCTTGTTGACCCAGTTGGGTGAAAAATACCGCCGGTGTCCGCGAGCGAAGTACATACCTCATCTTCATTAAACAGATTAAATTTCCCGAGTTTGGAAAAATCGCTTTCGTTCCAACTTTTAAGAAATAACTTTGCCGTATTTAGTAAGTTTTTTTTATCCAATTCACTGATATTCCAATGAATTTCCGCCAATGGTGTTCCAAAAATATCATGACGGGTTTCGCTCAAACTGATGCGGTTTTCTGGAATAGGCTCTTGCTCAATCACCACATGGACCAACAGGCGGGCGCCCTGCGGAAACAACAAACGCTTTTTCTTGAACCGCCACCACACTGCCCTGAGCAACCAAGGCATGTTGCTAAGAAGCTCTATGCCAACTCCCAACGGTGGCAGACAGCGTCGCTGCAAATACTGATAGATTTCGCGCAGCACATCAAAGCCGCCGCGTGTTTCGCTTGCGAATCCAATGTGAGTGAAACTGGGGGGCAATGTTTTTCGAACCGAGGCGTCTGGGGCGAGTTCGAAGCGAATGTTGCGCATTGACCCATTTGGCCCGAAGCGGAACCCGATAATCTCATTCAGCTTGCTTCGGTCAAGCGGGTCTATCTCGCCAACTTCGATGGAAATATGGTCAGAAAAGTAGCGACCTACAGCGGGAGAAATGCTTGATACTGCATTCTCGTGCGTGCGGTCTATTAAGAGTGCAAGCCGCGTGGTTTCAATTGCACCTGCGGCTATAATCAACTTTCGTGCGTTGATATCGATTTTGTCGCCATTTATAGATGTGGCGTGGACAATGACGCCATCAACCGAACTATGAATGTCCGTAACATGCGCATTAAACCACACCTGAAGGTTCGCCTCACTTCGGATGGGTTCATTGAGCAATTGCGCCACATTGCGTTTCTTAAACGGTGGCCACTTTGCCATTCTATTGACATGTTCCTGCCCAAGGGAAAATGGAAATGCCGGATCTGAATAAACGCCTCCGTCTAAATCGAATAATGCCTCGAGTTCAGCGACGTAGGGCATGAGATCGTCCATCGCGATGGGGTAGATGGAACTGTCAAGATCGGCAGGTTGGAAAGGTATCATCGCGCCACCCCACCGGGTAGATGTCCCACCGATGCAGCGAAAACGACCACTATCCGCGCCTCGATAGAGCGCGCCAGTTTGGATGACCTCATTGAAGGGGTGCGCATCGTCGTCTTGCCGCAGGCCGCCTGACTCAAGGCATACCACCTTTTGCCCAGTTCGCTGGGCCAGCCGAACAGCGGCCACCAACCCGGCTGTGCCTCCGCCGATGATTATGAAATGCGCTGATTCAGAAATGAGGCCGCGCCCATTCAAATCATAGATCAACATCAGTCTCCGCGCAGAGCTCGGAATATTGAGGAAGGCGAGAGACCTTCGTTGTGCTCACAATTACTGCACCATCGGCGTTGCGCCGCAACGCTGCCTTGAGAATATTTTCTACAGAACTTCCCAACCCTTTTCGTCGCTCGGCTGTGACATAGCCGTAAGTGATCTGCAATGGCTTGCCCCGCATCGGAAGGATGTCTGCCTCCCGCGTCGAGAGGCTGTCCGCCATTTGCACCACGCGACACAAAGGAGAAGCATTATCAAGGAACGGCAAAAGTCGATCCTCGGTCAGAGCCAGCCCGAATGTGCGAACCTTGCCTTGCTCCACTAGATTTTCTAGCCAGCGATGCCATTCTTCGGTTTCTATCAGCGCCAGCTCAGGTTCATGTAACATGTAAATGTCAATCATGTCGCGACCAAGGCGCCGCAAGCTGCCTTCCAGCGCTGTCTGAGCACGACTTAGCGAGAAATCAATCGTCGGTCGTGATATCGGCTTGAGAATGCGCCCTGCGGCCTTTCGCAAGAAGACTGTGGCGGCGGGCTGCGCCTCGCCACCGGGCGAGTAAATTCCGACTTTGGTCGTTACTGTAACATCTGGATGGCGTTTTAACACAGGAGCAAGGTCACGCTCGGCAATGCCAAACCCGTAATAAGGCGCCGTATCGAAATGGGTAAATCCATTGTCTACAGCTGCAGCTAGCAGATCGCGTCGTTGGCTGGAGCCACCGACATTGAAAAGGCTGGCAGTGCCGAAAACAAACTTCGACATCCGTAGAGCGGTACCGGGGAGCAAGATTTGATGCAATGGAACACCCAAAAAAAGAGGATAAAGGCAACTGCTAGTAAGCCGCGATTATCTACAGCAGCATAACCATCATTCGACCGAAATTCCAAAAGGTTTCCCTACGACGCAATACGATCGCATCTAGCCTAAGGTTTGTGGGGATTCACCGGGAATTGATGACGGCTGCAGCGAGGTGGATCATGGCCTCGAAGCTGCGATCGGTTTTGCAAGCGCGCATGGCGATGCGCTTGAATTCCTTGAGTTTGCAGAAGAAGTTTTCGATGAGGTGGCGCCACTTGTACATTTCGGCGTCGAGCGGGATGGGTCTGGCGCGTCGCGGGTGCTGCGAGATGACGATTTTTGCACCCCGCTCGTTGAGATCGGCGACGATATCGTTGCTGTCGAAAGCCTTGTCAGCGAGCAGTGCGCCGAACTTGATGCCGTCGATGAGTGGAGCAACGCCAACCGTGTCGAAGCGGTGACCGGGCATCAAGCGGAAGCGGACAAGGTTGCCCAGCGCATCGGTCAAAGCCAGGACCTTGGTCGTCATGCCCCCTTTGGAACGACCAATGGCCTGGCTCTGAGTCCCCCTTTTGCGCCCTGGCCGTGCCGGTGAACCTTGACGATGGTGGCATCGATCATGGCGTATTCCATGTCCGGTTCATCCGAGAGAGCATCGAAAATCCGTTTGAAAACATCCGCTTCCCGCCAATCGCGAAATCGGCGGAATGCCGTGCTCCAATTGCCGAACATCGCCGGTAGGTCGCGCCATGGACTGCCGGTGCGGACAATCCACAGCACTGCCTCCACGGACATCCGGTTGTTTCTGCCGCTGCGTCCGGGGTCGGTGATCTTGCCCAGACAGTGCGGTTCCATCTGCGCCCATTGGGCGTCCGTCAGTACAAAGCGATCCATCCAGAGTGTAAATCACAACTCCAGAAAAATGGGAATCCTAAATCCCCACCCCCCCCCCTTAGCTCGACTTTGTACGATCAGGTGGCGAAGCATAGGGCTTGAGCCATACGTTCGAGGCGGGATGTGGGAATATAGTGCGGTTCTCGGTGCGGCGGGGAGCGTTGATTAATGTCGCCGACCCAGAGTTGAAGCCGGACGGCAGCGATAGCGTCACTGAACGTCAGGCTGGTTTTTCGATACCAGGCGGCGGCATAGGGGATGCTGGTAGCGGTAAGCAGATCGCAGGCCCAAAGTGATATGAGGCTGTAGATTCCCAGCAGCGCCGGTGTGGTTCGCGCTATTGCTTTGTCGGTCCACTGGCGCGCACAGACGACGGCGAAGTTTTCTTGGGACTTCGCCAACGGCTTCTACCTTGGCATGCGGCTCAGCATCGACGGCTGGAAGCCGCACATATCCAATCCGGAAATCGGCCACCCACTGACCGCCACCCTCGGTCATTGCACGACGATGATCCCTGAGTGCCTGACTCGGAAGTTTTTCAACCGTAGCAATACCTTGCAGTTCTGCGGGTAAGCATGCGGATAGAAGCTATCGTCGCCCATGCCGTAGAGGATGCGATGGTGGTTTCCCAGTCCTTGGCAAGGCGGCGGCATCGGCCAAGCCATGCGAAGGTGCGTTCGACGACCCATCGCCGAGGGAGAACCTGAAAGCCCTTCGCCTTGTCCGAACGTTTGATGATTTCGATCGTCCAGGCACCCGAGCCGGTCAGGGCGGCACGAAGCTTGTCGCCGGCATAGCCTCCATCTGCAAAGACATGGCGCAGCCAAGGGAAGCGTTTGCGTACGGACTTAAGGACATCGACAGCACCGTCGCGGTCCTGAATGTCGGCGGTGTGGACGAGGATGAAGATGAGAAAGCCGCAGGTGTCCGTCAGGATGTGGCGCTTGCGGCCTTTGATCTTCTTTCCCGCATCATAGCCGCAAGGGCCGCCGCTTTGCGTTGTTTTCACCGACTGGCTATCGATCACACCGGCGCTTGGCGAGGCTTCGCGCCCCTCGATCTCCCGCAGGTTCAAGACCAGCACCGTGTTCATGGCCTCGAGCAGACCGGTGTTGCGCCAAACGTAGAAGTAGCGCTGGACCGTCGAAACCGGTGGAAAGCACTTGGGCAGAAGCCTCCAGGCGCAGCCGCTTGCCGCAATGTACAGCAGCGCATTCATCACTTCGCGCATGTTCGTTGTGCGACGTCGACCTCCGCGCCTGGCTGGCGGGATAAACGGCGCCGCCAATTCCCACTCCCTGTCCGTCATATCGCTGGAATAGCGCAACCCTTTCCGGCTATGCTCCTGCCGGGCAATACCAGTCCATGCCATTGTTCACTCCATCTCTCGCAGGACGGCGTGAATCACAACATGCTGGTATTGCTCAACAACTTTCGGGGCGGGCTCTGAGGATCAACGCCAGACCGCACTACGCGGCCAGGTCGGCGAAATCCTGGCCCAGTCGTGGAAGGTCGTTCCAGAACTGGTCGAGATGCTTCACGTCAGCATCGGCGGCGCTCGAAACGTCGAAATCCGATAACCAGCAGCGTCAACGTGGGCTCTGGATGCGTACGTTCACCGAGTCAAGTGGGCATCCATTGCACGCCGATTAATACCTTCTCGCGGTGATGGGTTTTCAACCCCCAACTCTGCGATATAGAAAATGCGCGTGTTCTAGGACGACTGCGCTTCTCATCGGGAAACGGAAAACAGATGCATTTTACGCGTCGCGATATGCTGATAGCGACTGCACCCGTGCTCGCGGTCGGGCTAGCCCGGACAAAGCCATCGGTGGGTCATGCTGTTTTGTCAGGTGACATCATTGAGGCTCAGGGCGATAGCCTTACCTTCGGTTGGGGCTCACATGGTAACCGGCCAGGTCAAGGACCTTATCCAATGCAGCTTCAACGCTTGCTGTCAGCACACTATGGTCATGAAATTAAAGTTAATAATCGCGGTGTCGGAGGTATTGGTGCGCGGACTTGCGCCGCTCTTTCCAATGGTCAGCCGATGCATTTCACAGTTGCCGATGGCATTCTTCCTACGTCTGGATCAGTGGAACTGACCAGCTTCGATGCCAACCCGATAACCGATCAGAATCCTGCGCCAATAAAAGGAACCTATGCCGGAGTACGTGGCGTACTTTCCGTGTTTCGAACCAAGCCAAAATTTGATCAAAACTCAATGATTTTTACAAGAGAACAGCCTGGAATGCCATTGCCGGTTACACCAATGAGTGCTTTCTATACCGACATCGGCATGACCACGCGCGATCACATCAAGATTATGGTGTATGGTCGCAATGGAATGCGGTTGGACCCCATACTAGCCGCGATCGATGGGGATGTTTCCTATCAAAGGTGCAAGCGAAAATGTTACCTTGTGGGGTCGGTGATGACGGCCGTCACCGAAATAGGAACAGACATCCAGCAACGAATTGCCGCGATCAACTCTGCACTTAGTATTCGATATCAGGATAACTATGTTGATCTCGATTCGCCGCCAACATATGAAGAAATGCTATCAATTGGCTTCATCCCTGATAGCTATGGTCCGTATTCGAGCGGGCGAACTGATCAGCTGGACATAGCGGCTGGGGTTTTGCCTTCAGGTATGAGAATGGGTGGCGTGTCGAACAATCAACATCTCAACAACTACGGCTACGCTCTCTGGGCAATGCGGTTCTGCGAGCGGATTGTTAGTAAAGGTTGGTTCGATGGGCGGTATGGTTAAGAAAATGGGGTGGGTATGAATTTTCGGGCCGACATCAACGGGCTGCGGGCTATTGCTGTCCTTGCAGTACTTGGTTTTCATTTTGGAATACCTGGATTTAACGGAGGTTTCGTCGGAGTCGACGTATTTTTCGTTATTTCTGGATATCTCATGACCGGAATATTTGTAAAACGGTTTGATCGAGGAACGTTCTCTATCTCGGGCTTCTATCTCGATCGCGCACGCCGAATCATTCCACCTCTCGCGGTTCTCGTGGCTGTGCTTCTGGTGGCCGGCACCATCTGCCTCTTGCCACAGGAGTTTCTGGTCCTCGGCAAGCATAGTGCTGGTTCAGTTTTATTTGTTTCCAACATTTTGTTTTGGAAGGAGGCCGGTTATTTTACACCTTCTGCCAAACTGGACTGGCTGCTTCATACTTGGTCTTTATCTGTGGAGTGGCAGTTCTATATCATATATCCTTTGTTGCTCTTGCTATTGAGTGCAATTGGAGGTCGTCGTTTACTTTCGGTGGCTTTGGCTTTTATTGCGGTGATTTCGTTCGCATTTTCGATTTTTTTGACCGCGCATTCGCCGACAGCCGCATTCTATCTCTTACCGTCCCGCGCTTGGGAGATGATAGTCGGTGGCATGGTACTCCTTGCTCCCGCAATGCCTGTCGGTGCCACGCGCGTTTCGCAACTAATGGGGGTCGCGGCAATATTGGCCTCGATCGTGTTCGCCGATCCGGCTCAGTGGCCAGGGGTCGGTGCGCTGGCGCCTGTGGTAGGCGCGGCTCTCGTCATTGCTGCTAATCGCACAGTATCAAGGATAACGGGCAATTCTATAGCTTCATGGGTGGGGCTTAATTCTTATTCGATCTACTTGTGGCACTGGCCGCTGGCAGTGATCGCCGCGCGCTACGGTCTTACTGGCGATTGGCGCGCTATTGTACCCGGCATTATCGGCGCGCTTATTATTGGCCATTTGTCATGGAGATTTGTCGAGCGCGGCGGCCGTCGAGCGGTGGTGCAACCTCACATCCATACCGTGACAACCGGTTTGGAGTGGCGCCGCCACATCGTATTCGCGTCGGTGGTAGGAGCATTGGCGATGTCGGGAGCCATAATTTGGAAAGCGCGCGGACTTCCCGGTCGCTTCTCTCCGCAAGTACAGGCTCTTGAGGCAGACAACGAGCCAGGCGGCGCTTACAACAAAGGATGCTTCGATCCGAGCTTCGATAAGGCCCCTTGTATCATTGGTGCTTCCAGCGGTCGCATAGTTGCGCAGGTCATAGGCGACAGCCATGCTGACGCAGACGTAAGCGCACTGGTCGCGGCGCTGCCTCCACACAGCAGGCTTATCTGGAGTGGTTATCACGCATGCCCGCCCTTACTTGATGGTGTTACTGCCGATCCAGATAGCCGGTGCGACAGCTTCATCCGTCATGATCTATTGCCATTGATGCGTCCGCGCACCGTGCCGGTGATATTGATCAGTCATTGGAACGGATCGACCCAAGCTGGCGATGTACTAACGGACGGTTACAACGATCTCTCTTGGCTGGCTCAATTTCGTGCGCGTGCCATCAAGACTAGCTGCGCGCTGGCCAAGGCGGGCCCAACTTACGTGATGCTATCGACGCCCGATTTTCCCTTCCCGGTGGCCTCGACGTTACAACAGCGGTTGATCGCGGATCCCCGAGCAGCAGATATCAATATTCCTCTCGCTGACCATCGACGCCGGCTCGCCGCTGTGAACGCGATATGGAATGAAGCGGCGCGGGAATGTGGTATTATTTTGCTCGATCCGACTCCTTACATCTGCCCAGACGGTAAACATTGCATGGGATCAATCGGTCATCGAGCGATCTTTCGAGATGCGCATCATATGTCAGAATTTGGAAATAAGTTACTTATTCCTATGTTTAAAAAGATATTTTTAAAGGAATCTGGGACATGAAGTCCAATCGACGTTAGTGAGGTGGTGCCGGTTTTTCGGACAGGGTCGTTTAATCGCAAAGAGGTCAAGGGGAACCCGGCGCGGCCTTCCTCGGTCTACGATTGCTTGATCGCAGACGGTTTGGTGATCGTGGTTTTCAGCAGCGCCAGCATCAGTCGCGCTGGTATGTCGTTTGTCGGGTACAGGGTCGTTTACGCGGTCGAGACACGCCCGCCGCAGGATAGGTCTTCGTGGGCCGGGATCTTCCAATGTGTTAAACGCACTTGCCGAGAAATGATGGCAATGCGGCCTGTGTAGCGGAATGATCCTGTCCGCGTCCCGACAGGGACGAAGCAGCGCGTCCATGCCATGAACGCTAA
>NZ_JABXWS010000168.1:0-401 GCF_015594425.1 Novosphingobium sp. HR1a | reverse complement strand
CTGAGAAAAGCTTTCAGTTCTGCAGAGTTCCAACCCTTGCTGTTTGACGCACGTCAGGCAGCGGGTGTCATCGAACGATCGAACAGTTCACCCGTCCGGAGCATGGCATGCATGATCACTGCGAGCTTGCGTGCGACCGCGACGGCAGCTCGTTTGAAGCCGATCTTTTCCTTGAGTTTCAAGCCCCAGATACGCAGCGCGCTTTCCGCCGTGCTGCGCGTCAGGATCACGGTCGCGGCTTCATAGAGCAAGCCGCGTAGATGGTTGTCGCCTCGCCGGGATATATGGCCGTCGTAATCGACTTCGCCCGACTGGTAACGCCTGGTGGTCAAGCCGATCCAGGCACCCACCGAACGCGACTTCCTGAAGTTTTCCGGATCCTCGATTGCTGCAACGAAGGA
>NZ_JABXWS010000052.1:0-2282 GCF_015594425.1 Novosphingobium sp. HR1a | reverse complement strand
GGAAGCCGTCACTGCACCGACGCCTGGGATCGACGAAAGCAGCTGACATTGCTCGCTTGCGCGCGCCGACGCGACCAGCTGTTTGCTCAACCCGGCGGCGCTAGCGCGCATGCCTCGCCAAGCCTCGAGCACGGGCAGGATGATCTGCTCGAGCCCTGCATTGCTCGCCAGCAGGCTACGCACATGGCCCTCAAACACGCGGCCTGCCCCCTTGGGAACGACCAGGCCGAACGTCTTCATCAGACCGCGGATCTGGTTCGACAGCTGGACCGCCACTTTCAGCATCTGATTGCGCGCTGTGATCAGCGTACGGGTCAGCATGCTGTCAAAGCTTTTCACGCGCACCTCGCGGTAAAAGCCAACCTCGGCAAGATGCGCAAGTCCATCCGCATCATTTGCATCGGTCTTGTTCCTCGCCATATCGAGTGCCGCCTTGGCGTGACGGGCATCAATGCAAATCGCCGGCAAGCCTTCCAGCGCCAGTGCGTGATAGAACCAGACCGACAGAGGCCCTGTTTCGAACACGACCCGTTTCGGGTTGAGAGCGCGCTTGCGGATGACCTCTGCTATAAGTCTGGGATCAGACGGACATTTGCCGCGCCAGATTCGCTGGCCGCCTTCACGGACCGAGATGAAAGTAGCTTTCAACGATACGTCGAGGCCGATAAACTGTTCCATGGTTGTCTCCCGTTCGATGCTGGGCCCGGTGTCAATCGTGAGCCCGTATTTCATCTTATCGGGGGGCAACCACCCAACCAACGCAACCGTGACGACGTTGCCAACCCCGCGATTACCCTATGTGTTAAGCTACTCCCGATCTGATGGATTGGTACGGGAATGAAGACGACGAGGAAGCGCTACAGCGCGGATTTCAAGGCGAAGGTGGCGCTGGAGGCGATCCGGGGCGACCTGACGCTGGCAGAGTTGGCTGCCAAGCATGGCGTGCACCATACGATGATCGCATCGTGGAAGCGGCAGGCCATCGAGGGAATGGTGAGCAGCTTTTCTGGAGCCGGAGATGTGGCCAAGGCTGTCAGCGAGAGCGAGGTCGAGAAGTTGCACGCCAAGATCGGGCAACTGGTCGTGGAGCGGGATTTTTTAGCGAAAGCCTTCGGTCGATGAGCGTGGACCGGAGGCGGGCGATGGTCGAACCTGCTCACCATCGCCTGTCAATCTCGGCGCAGTGTCGCCTGCTGCGGATCAGCCGCTCGTCCTATTACTATGCGCCGGTGCCGGAGACCGATGAGACGCTGGCACTGATGACGGTGATCGACGCGACGTTCCTGGACTGCCCGTGGTATGGCAGCCGCCAGATGGCGCGGCACTTGCGGCGTGCCGGACACGAGATCGGTCGTCGCCGGGCACGGCGGTTGATGGCGAAGATGGGCCTGACGCCGATCTACCAGCGTCCCCGTACGAGCGATCCGCATCCGCAGCACCGGGTCTATCCGTATCTGCTGCGCAAGCTGGCGATCGAGCGGCCCAACCACGTCTGGTGCGCCGACGTGACGTACATCCCCATGCGCCGGGGCTTCCTCTATCTGGTGGCGATCATGGATTGGGCGACCCGGAAGGTTTTGGCCTGGCGGTTGTCGAATACCATGGATGCCGGCTTCTGCGTCGCGGCACTGGAAGAGGCGCTGGCCCGGTTCGGCAAGCCGGAAATCTTCAACACCGATCAGGGTAGCCAGTTCACCAGCTTCGCCTTCACCAGCGTGCTACGCGAGGCCGAAGTCCGCATCAGCATGGACGGTCGGGGACGGTGGATGGACAACGTCTTCATCGAGCGACTCTGGCGCTCCCTGAAGTACGAATGGTAAGCGCGAAATTCCGCGCACCTGTTCGGTTGAGTGACGCGGTGTGAAGGATGTGTCCACCAAGGAAGAGGTGGACACATGGAGTTGGCACCGATGGGCCCCTATGGGCTCGAGGTTGTAAGGGTGACGAGTAACGGCCGGCGCTATTATGGTCGGGCGGGGAAGGCACGGTTGATCGAGGCGTGCCTCGAGCCGGGCATATCGGTGGCGAGGCTTGCGCTGGAGCATGGTGTCAACGCCAACCAACTGCGCAAATGGGTCAGGAAGTATCAGGAGCGGCAGAGTGCGAACGGGCAGCGGAGCACAAGGCAGTTGCCTGATCCGTCGGCGTTTATCCGGGTGGAGACGTCTCCGGCGCCTGCGGAGCGACACACTGGTGGGATCGCGCCCCGGTCTGCGGGATTGGTACCGTCAGTGCGGTTGCATGCGTCGATGCCAAATGGCGTATCGCTGACGCTGGAGGAG
>NZ_JABXWS010000143.1:0-1244 GCF_015594425.1 Novosphingobium sp. HR1a | reverse complement strand
TCACCTCGTCCTTTTCCAGGTCTGCGGCTCGGATTTGGTGCGGCGCATCCGGTACAACTTGTTCGGTAGGGAGCACGCCCTCCTTGATCAGTCGACGGACGCGATGGGCCGTAACCCCAAGCTTTTTCGCGGCTTCGGTCAGTGTGAGCCACTCCCCATTCTTCTCAGCAGATCGGTATCCGTGGATTTTATGGACCGTGCGCAGTGCACCGACACGGCGTGCGGTCCACGTTTTTCCTTGCCCGGTCTGCATTCCCATCCGGTTCAGAGTAGCGGCAATGTCGGCGTCGGACCATCGGGTGGCCATGGACCGCATTACAGCGAGGGCAGCATCCGGCGTTTTCTGGCCATGTTCGCCAGGGTTCGGTTTGCGAATACGCAGCTGAGAGTGTTGACCACCTTTCCAGTGGATCGTCAAAATGACTTCACGTTGCTCTTCGTCAACATCGGCAACGATATCAGTCACGAGAGTGCGCAGGAGTTGCTGGCGACACCGCGTATCGACGTTTGGTGCGCTCCAAGCAGCCTCCAAGTCAGTGGCAATGCCGGCGAAATCGGGGATTGGGATGCCTGCGTCGATTTGTCTTGCCTGCGTCAAAGCAGCTTCACAGGTTTCCACGCGCCTGAGCGCGGATTCCCAACTCTTCTCAAGTTGAGCAGCGATCAGGCGGTTGTCAGGGTCGCAAGCGGCATAGCGGCGCTCAGCAAGAGACGCCTCGTATCGCGCTTGCTGCAAGTCCAGCTCCATCATGCGATGTCGCTCTTCCAGATTATCCCGATGCGCCCGGTCAGCTTCCATTGCGGCCTCGGTTGCCATTGGCGTTACGGCGCTCAATATTTCTTTGCCAATAGCAGGGTCGATCCGAGACGCGCCAAAAGTCATGCATCGGGGTTTGGCCAGCATTTGGTTGATACTTTTGCATTGATAATAGGGATGGCTTGGCCGCCCTCTATAGGAAACAGACAACCGCCTTCCACATCGGCCACAGGTGAGCAGACCAGCAAGCAAAGCCTGGCCGCCACGACCAGATTTGATGCCGCCCTTCTTTGCAAAGGTATTAACGGCAATAAGGCTCTGGTTCCTCTCAAACTCGCTCCAATCAATGTAGCCTTCATGATGATCCCGGAGCAGCACTTCCCACGTTCCAAAAGGCTTGCCGTGGCCGTAGCTTTTGCGAGCCCTGCCATCGACAATCTCTGTCCGCTTCTCACTTTTGCCATAGGCGTATGCCCCAGCGTAGAAC